>NZ_AYVK01000005.1:0-196382 GCF_000503155.1 Mesorhizobium sp. LSJC285A00 | reverse complement strand
GGCCGTCGCCGGCATCGCCGCCGGCGTCGCCATGCCGGCCATCTATGCCAGTGCAGCGGCAATTGCGCCGCCCGGCCGCGAAAGCGGCACGATCGGCGTCGTGCTGACCGGCTGGACGGTCTCCATGGTGGCCGGCGTGTCGCTGTCGGCCGTGCTTGCCGATCTCGTGCACTGGCGCGCCGTCTTCGCCGCCGTCGCGGTGCTTTCCGCCATTGCGCTTGCTGCCTTGTCGATGACCTCGCTCAGCGACGTCAGGAAGAGCGGCCCGGCGCCGTCGCCGTTCGTTGCGCTGGCCATTCCGGGGATCGTGCCGTTGCTCATCGCCTGCACCGCCTTCATGACCGCTTTTTACGGCGTCTACGGCTATCTCGGCGATCATCTGCACCAGGATCTGGGCGAGCCCGTCAGCGCCAATGCGCTGGCCGCGCTCGCCTATGGCGCCGGCTTCGGCGCCGCGGCCTTCCTCGACGGCGTCATCGACCGCATCGGCGCGCGGCGCGTCATGCCCTTCGCCTATCTGCTGGTCGCCGTCGTCTATGTCGCCATCGCGCTCGCAAGCAGCAATTTCGTGCTGATCCTGGCTATGATCGCCATATGGGGCCTTGCCAATCATTTCGGCCTGAACGTGCTGGTGATGCGCCTTACCGCGCTCGATCCGTCGCGCCGTGGCACCATCATGGGCCTGAACAGTTCGGTCACCTACCTCGCCGTCTTCATCGGCACCACCAGCTTCGGGCCGCTTTATTCGACATTCGGCTTTGCCATCTGCGCGATCGTCGCCGCCGTGCTGATGCTGGTTGCGGCAGCAGCGGGGTCATGGCGGCCGCCTCCGCCCATCAAGCCGTAAAGCTTGCGTCCTCATCCCGTCCTTCGCTAGACCTTGGCTAGCCATGCGAGCCCCGCCCGGATGAAGACGACGCTTGAAACCACTGCCGACCCCTCGTCAGACGACCTCGCCTTCCTGGCCGAGCGGCTGACGGCGTTCAATGACGGCGATGTCGGCCCCTCCGGCCGCAAGCCGATCGCGGTCTTCGTTCGTGACGAGCACGGCGCTGTCGTCGCCGGCATTTCGGGATACACCGCCTGGGGCTGGCTCTATGTGCAATGGCTGTGGGTCGACGAACGCCTGCGCGGCCAGCATATGGCCGGCGACATGCTGGACGCTGCCGAGCGCGAAGCAGTCGCCCGGGGCTGCCAGAACGCCTGGATCGACACGTTCAATCCGACAGCGGCCAAAGTCTATGAGCGGCAAGGCTACCGACGTTTCGGCGAGCTGCCTGACTTTCCCATCGGCCGCAGCCGCATCTTCCTGCAGAAGAAGCTCTAACCTGCCAGCCGCCCGCCTTGCATCGGCCGCGGCACGCCCGTGGTGCTGGGAAAGCTGATCGGCAGGCCGCGCAGCACGCGCACGGCAAGGAAGGCAAAGCATTCGGCCTCCACCGCATCGCCTTTCCAGCCCAGTGTCTCGGCCTGCACCACCTCGACGTTGGCGCGCCTCGCCAGCATCGCCATCATCGTCGGGTTGCGGCGGCCGCCGCCACTGACTGCTAGGCGCTTCGGCCGGCGCGGCAACAAATCGAGCGCCTTGCCGACGGCCGAGACGGTGAAGGCCGTCAGCGTCGCCGCCCCATCCTCTGCGCTGAGGCCGTCGGCCATGGCGGCGCCGAAGTCGAAACGGTCGAGCGATTTCGGATAGGGCTTGGTCAGATACGGATGCTGGAGCAATTTGGCCAGCCGCACTTCATCGACGGTGCCGGCCGCGCCCAGTGCGCCGTCGCGGTCCATCTCGCCGAGGCCGTTTGCCTTGATGAAATCGTTGAGCGGTGCGTTGGCCGGGCCAGTGTCGAAGGCGACGATGTTGTCCTTGCCGTCCCACCAGGTGACGTTGCCGACACCGCCGAGATTGAGCACAGCGGTGTCCCCGCTGGCGTCGGCTTCCCTCAAAAGCGCCGCGTGGTAGGCAGCCGCCAGTGGTGCGCCCTGGCCGCCAGCGCGCACATCGTCCGAGCGGAAATCATAGGCGACCTTGGCGCCCAAAATGGAATGCATCAGCGCGCCATCGCCCAACTGGCGCGTATCGCCGCGCCGCCCGGGTTGCGGGGCACGATGCAGCACGGTTTGGCCGTGAAAGCCGACCACGCCGATATCGCCCATGGTCAGGCCGTAGCTTTCGACAAGGTCCTTCACCGCCGCCGACTGCGCCCGCGTCAGCGCCTCCTCGGCTTCNTGCTCTTCCGATCTGGTTTGGCCGTGAAAGCCGACCACGCCGATATCGCCCATGGTCAGGCCGTAGCTTTCGACAAGGTCCTTCACCGCCGCCGACTGCGCCCGCGTCAGCGCCTCCTCGGCTTCGGCAAAGATCGCCGGCTCGGGCCCGTCGAAATTCCACACCCGGGCCTGACGCAGCGTCTCCTCCAGCAAGGCACGGATCGCTGCGGGGTAGGGGGCCAGCGTATAGGTGCCGAAATCGGCGATCCGCTCGCCATCGGTCTTGATCAGCGCCACGTCGATATTGCCGTCAAGCACGGTGCCGGTCATCAGGCCGACGGCCCAGATTGGTTCCACGGTCGACTCCCTTGCGACACCGTTTGCGATTCCAACGCAATCACCTGTCGGACGGATTGTCTCGCCAGGCAAGACCCTGGCCGCGGTCGATTGCTCCGAACCTGCCGGCAGAGTTTTTCACCGAACAGCGAAAATCGAGCAACGCCGTTCTTGCGTCTCGCCGCTCAAGACGCCAGCTATGAGACGAACACGTCATCGCCAAGGAGAAACGACATGGCATCCGAAGTCGCAGTGATCGCCGGCGCGGGTGCGGGCCTGAGCGCCTCTTTGGCACGCCTTCTCACCACGGAAGGCTATCGTGTGGTGCTGGCCGCCCGCAACACGGCCAAACTCGCGGCGCTGGTCGGGGAAACCGGCGCGCTGGCCGTCGAAACCGACGTCGCCGATCCGGCCTCCGTCGCCGGCCTGTTTGACGCCGCCGACAAGCAAGGCCCGCTGGCCCTTGCCGTCTTCAATGCCAGCGGCCGCACGCGCGGCCCGATCGCCGAGGTCGATCCCGATGCGGTCAAACAAGCCTTGCTTGTCGGCGCCTATGGCGGCTTCCTGGTCGGCCAGCAAGCGGCGCGGCGGCTGCTTGCGCGCGGCTCCGGTTCGATTCTTTTCACCGGCGCCTCCGCCAGCATCAAGGGCTTTCCCAACTCCGCCGGCTTTGCCATGCCGAAATTCGGCCTGCGCGGTCTGGCTCAGTCGATGGCGCGCGAACTCTTCCCGAAGAACATCCATGTCGCCCATTTCATTATCGACGGCCAGATCGAGCCGGTCGGGACGAAGCCCGAGCGACCGGACAGCCAGCTGTCGCCCGATGCGATCGCGCAGACCTATCTCGCGACCCATCGCCAGCATCGCAGCGCCTGGAGCTTCGAGGTCGAGCTGCGGCCCTTTGTCGAGACATTCTGACCGGTCCGGCGTGACCGTTCTCGCAATTGCGAAATCTTTGAGAGAATATTCCCGGCTTCGTGTTTGAGAAGAAATGCGGTTCTTTGATCCGGCAAGCAGCATTGCCGATGATGTCGTCAAGGCTTGGTATTCCACCTCGCCGCAATGACTTCAGGATTACGAGGGATCGACAATGTCCGAACGCGGAAACGCTTCCAGCTCTCTTCTTTTTTCAGCCATCAGCCGGCGAGCTGCCCTTGCGGCACTTTTTGCCTCGGCCGTCACGCTTGCCGGTCTGGCTCAGCCGACGCCGTCCTTCGCCGAGGACAAGAAGTCTATCAAGGTCGGCATCATCAGCGGCGAGGATGAGGATGTCTGGCGCGTCGTCGTCGCCCAGGCCGCCGAAAAAGGCCTGACCGTCGAGACCGTGGTGTTCAACGACTACACCCAGCCCAACGAGGCGCTCGAGCGCGGCGAGATCGACGCCAACGCCTTCCAGCACCAGCCCTATCTCGACAACCAGATCAAGACCCAAGGGTACCACATCGTGCGCGTCGGCTACACCGGCGTCTGGCCGATCGGCCTCTACTCCAAGAAATACACCAAGGTTGCCGACCTGCCCGAAGGCGCCGTCATCGGCTTGCCCAACGACCCCTCGAATGAGGGCCGCGCGTTGCGCGTTCTGCAGAACGAAGGCGTGATCAAGCTGAAGGACGGCACCGGCATCCTGGCGACCACCGCCGACATTGCCGAGAACCCTAAGAAGGTCGTCATCAAGGAACTGGACGCCGGCATTGTCGGCCGCTCGGTCGAGGATCTCGACGCGGCTGTCGTCAACACCGACTGGGCGCTGAAGAGCGGTCTCGGCCCGGACAACCGCATCGCCCAGGAGCCAGTGGCCGACAACCCCTACCGCAACTTCATCGCCGTGAAATCCGGCAACGAGAACGAGGCGTGGGTGAAGACGCTGGTCGCGTCCTACCAGAACGAGGCGGTCAAGGCCGAGTTCGACAAGGTCTACAAGGGCACCGGGATCAGCGCCTATTGATTGGCGCCTGGTTGTCAGGAGCAGGCGGCCCGCTGTTGAGCGGGCCGCTGTCGCATTTGTCGAGCGTTGAAACGGACAGTGAGATGAACCAGCACGTCACGGCCGAGGCATCCGGTCCGGTCAATATATCGGCCGGGCAAGAAGATGTCGTACGCCTCGTCGACCTCAAGCGCCGCTTTGGCGCGACGCCTGCGCTCGACGGCGTCTCGCTGACGGTGAAGAAGGGCGAGATCCTCGGCATCATCGGCCGCAGCGGAGCCGGCAAGTCGACGCTGATCCGCTGCCTCAACGGGCTGGAGCGGCCGGACTCCGGCGACGTCTTCATCGAGGGCCGCGAGATCCGCCGGCTCGGCGAGCGTGAATTGCAGCCGCTGCGGCGTCGCATCGGCATGATCTTCCAGCACTTCAATCTGCTGTCGGCCAAGACCGTGGAGGACAATGTCGCGCTGCCGCTGAAGATCGAGGGCCGCCCAAAGGCCGAACGGCTGGCGCGCGCCGCCGAATTGCTCCACCTCGTCGGCCTGTCGGAGAAGGCGAAGGCCTATCCGTCCTCGCTGTCGGGCGGCCAGAAGCAGCGCGTCGGCATCGCCAGGGCGCTGGCCGCGCGGCCAGCGCTGCTGCTGTCCGACGAGGCGACCTCAGCGCTCGATCCGGAGACGACGCGCTCCATCCTGGCCTTGCTGAAAGACATCAACCGGCAGCTCGGCCTGACCATCCTGCTCATCACCCACGAGATGGAGGTGATCCGCTCGATCGCCGACCGCGTCGCGGTGATCGATGCCGGGCGCATCGTCGAGCAAGGCCCGGTGTGGTCGGTCTTTGCCGAGCCGCGTTCCGAAATCACCAGGAGCCTGCTCGGCGGCATCCGCCCGCAACTGCCGGCCGAGATTGCCGGCCGGCTTGCTCCCGGAGGCGGCGCCGAGCTCATCCTCAGGGTCGACGTCGCAGGTGAGGCCGCGCGCGGTCCGCTGCTGTCCGATCTTGCGGTGGCGGTGCCGGGGCCGTTCCGCCTCGTCCATGGTGGCATCGACCATGTCCAGCAGCAGCCGGTCGGCACGCTGTTCCTTGCGGTCGCGGGCAACGATCCGAAACATCTGTCGAAAGTAATCGCATTCCTGAAGGCCCGCGACGCACGGGTGGAGGTGCTTGGCCATGTCGCCGGTTCTGTTTGAACTTCTGCTGCGCTCGATCTGGGAGACGGTCCTGATGACGGCGGCATCGGGCCTCATCTCGCTCGTCTTCGGGCTGCCGCTCGGCCTGGCATTGATTGCCACCGAGCGCGGCGGCATTGCCGAAAGCCTGTGGGTGAACCGCGCGCTCGGCGCCGTCATCAACGGCTTCCGCTCGGTGCCTTTCATCATCCTTCTGGTGGCGCTGATCCCGGTGACGCGGCTGATCGTCGGCACCTCGATCGGCACCTGGGCGGCGATCGTGCCGTTGTCGATTGCGGCGACGCCCTACTATGCCCGCATCGCCGAAGTGTCGCTGCGCGAGGTCGATCGCGGCCTGATCGAGGCGGCGCGCGCCATGGGCGGCAACCGCTGGACGATCATCCGCGAGGTGCTGGTGCCCGAAGCTTTGCCCGGCATCGTCGCCGGTTTCACGGTGACGCTGGTAACGCTGATCGGCGCTTCGGCCATGGCCGGCGCCATCGGTGCCGGCGGGCTCGGCGATCTCGCCATCCGCTATGGCTACCAGCGTTTTGAGACCAGCGTCATGGTCGCCGTGGTCATTGTGCTGATCATTCTCGTTTGCGGCATCCAGTGGGTCGGCGACCGGCTGGTCGCCAGGCTGGACCGGCGCGGATGAGCGGCCACGAACGTTATTTGCCGGCAGGCTGCCAAACGCAGCGTCGGCTTTCTCTATCGGGGCCGAGATTGGATTGCGCGTTGCTTTGATCGGACCGGCCTGCGTGCCACCGTGACAGCGAAACAAGGAGCTTGACCATGCCCAGGATCGTACCCGTGCTTGATCTCGGCCGCCTCGAGCAGGGCGCTTCGGAACGGCGAACGTTTCTCTTCGACCTGCGCACGGCCGCGCGCGATGTCGGCTTCTTCTATTTGGCCGGCCACGGCATATCGGCTGCGGATACCGCAGAAGTGCTCGACGCGTCGCGCCGCTTCTTTGCCCTGCCGGAAGCCGACAAACTGGCAATTGAAATGGTCAAGTCCTCGCAGTTCCGCGGCTACACGCGCGCCGGCGGCGAGCTGACCAAAGGCAAGGCCGACTGGCGCGAACAGCTCGACATCGGCGTCGAACGCGCGGCCATCGAACAAGGCCCCGGCGTGCCCGCCTGGACGCGGCTGCAAGGGCCCAACCAGTGGCCGGCCACGCTGCCCGAGCTGAAGCCGGCGCTGCTCGCATGGCAGGCCAAGGCGACCGCGGTGGCGATCCGGCTGCTTAGGGCCTTCGCTTTGTCGCTCGACCAGGCCGAGGACGCCTTCGATCCGATCTACCGGGCCGAGCCCAACCATCGCATGAAGATCGTGCGCTACCCCGGCCGCGACGCCACCGGCGACAACCAGGGCGTCGGCGCGCACAAGGATGGCGGTTTCCTGACGCTTCTGCTGCAGGACGAGAACAAGGGGCTGCAGGTCGAATATGACGGCGCCTGGGTCGACGTCGATCCGCTGCCCGACACGCTGGTGGTCAACATCGGCGAACTGCTCGAACTGGCGTCGAACGGCTATCTCCGGGCGACAGTCCACCGTGTGGTGACACCGCCGGCCGGCGTCGAGCGCGTCTCGGTCCCGTTCTTCTTCAGCGCCCGGCTCGACGCCACGATTCCGCTGCTCGACCTGCCCGAGGATGTAGCGGCCGAGGCGCGGGGGCCGGCCAGCGATCCCGACAACCCGCTGTTTCGCAATGTCGGCACCAATGTGCTGAAGAGCCGCCTGCGCTCGCATCCCGACGTGGCGCGCCGGCACTATGCCGATCTTCTGGAAACCGACGCCTCACCGGCTGAAATCTTTCAAAACGAGAACGAAATTTCCGAATCTCGCGTTGTTTTAGAAAGCCGTTCGTCGCCATATGCGGCGAATACGCGCATATAGGAATTATCGTTCGGCGGTTTCCTCCCATTCCACCGAGCGGTGTTCCCCTCTGAAGGTTCTTGACCTTCTTTTGGCCGGGCCGCTTTCGCGCCCGGCCTTTTTTATGTCAATAGCTCTTCTTTCTTCCCCACAAGGGAGAAGGAAGAGGCGCCAGGGGACTTCACCCAAACTTCGGATCAAGGCTCCCCGACTTGTAGCGCTTGGCCATCTCGGCCACCGGCAGCGGCTTGATCTTCTGCGCGTTGCCGGCGGTGCCGAACTGCTCGAAGCGCTCCTTGCACAGCTTGCGCATCGCAGCCATGGCCGGCGTCAAATATTTGCGCGGATCGAACTCCGACGGGTTTTCGGTAAGCACCTTGCGGATGGCGCCGGTCAGCGCCATGCGGTTGTCGGTGTCGATGTTGATCTTGCGCACGCCGTGCTTGATGCCGCGCTGGATCTCTTCCACCGGCACGCCCCAGGTCGGCTTCATCTGGCCGCCATATCTATTGATGATTTCCTGCAGGTCCTCGGGCACTGAGGACGAGCCGTGCATCACCAGATGCATGTTGGGCAGGCGGCGGTGGATTTCCTCGATGACGTTCATCGCCAGCACCGCGCCGTCTGGCTTGCGCGAAAATTTGTAGGCGCCGTGGCTGGTGCCCATGGCGACTGCCAGCGCATCGACATGGGTGTCCTTGACGAACTCGACCGCCTGTTCCGGATCGGTCAAGAGCTGGTCGTGGCTGATGGCGCCTTCGACGCCGTGGCCGTCCTCCTGCTCGCCGCCGCCGCTCTCAAGCGAACCGAGCACACCGATCTCGCCTTCCACCGACACGCCGCCCCAATGCGCCATGTCGACGACGCGCCGGGTGATGCCGGAATTGTAGGCATAGTCGGCCGGCGTCTTGCCGTCCTCTTTCAGCGAGCCGTCCATCATGACAGAGGTGAAGCCGTACTGGATGGCGGTGACGCAGGTGGCTTCGTTGTTGCCGTGGTCGAGATGCATGCAGACCGGAATGTCGGGGTGGATTTCGACCAGCGCGTCGATCAGCTTGGCCAGCACCACATCATTGGCGTAGGCGCGGGCGCCGCGGCTGGCCTGCAGGATGACCGGCGACTTGGTCTCCTCGGCCGCCTCCATGATGGCGAGGCCCTGTTCCATATTGTTCATGTTGAAAGCGGGTACGCCGTAGCCGTACTCGGCGGCGTGATCGAGCAATTGTCTCAGTGTTATGCGAGCCACCCAATAGTCTCCCGTATCTGGTTTCAAGCGCAACGTCGCGGGCCGGCCGATTGCCGGCCTAGATGCTTCTGGCCGGATTTCGCCAGAACCGCAACCGTCAGCGGCCATCGAGGCCGCAATTCTTGTTGCAGGGCTGAAATCCGGTAGCCAGCCGGTGAGGCGCTAATCTCCCCCATTGAGGGGGAGATGGCCGGCAGGCCAGAGGGGGTCGGTTCGACTGGAGCGCTAGCATCATCTGTCGGTGCTGGGAGGTCGCGTCAGGACGCGCCGACCCCTCTGTCGCCTTTGGCGACATCTCCCCCTCAAGGGGGGAGATTATCCGCGTTCGGGGAACATCGCCTTCAACCCTTCGCGCGAAGCCTTGGCCACACCGCGCTCGGTGATCAGCCCCGTCACCAGCCGTGCCGGCGTCACATCAAACGCCGGATTGGCCGCCGGCGTCGCTTCGGGCGAAACCCGAACCTGCGCGATCTTGCCGTCCGCCGTCTTGCCCCAGACCAGCGACACCTCGTCACCGGAGCGTTCCTCGATCGGGATTTCGGTGAGGCCATCACCCACTGTCCAGTCGATGGTCGGCGAGGGCAGAGCGACGTAGAAGGGCACCTCATTATCGGAGGCGGCGAGCGCCTTGAGATAGGTGCCGATCTTGTTGCAGACGTCGCCATTGGCCGTGGTGCGGTCGGTGCCCACGATCACCATGTCGACCGCGCCACGCTGCATCAGATGGCCGCCGGCATTGTCGACGATCAGCGTGTGCGGCACGCCGTGGCCGGCCATCTCCCAGGCGGTCAGCTGGGCGCCCTGGTTGCGCGGGCGCGTCTCGTCGACATAGACATGGACCGGAATGCCGGCCTCGACGGCGAGATAGATCGGCGACGTGGCGGTGCCGTAATCGACCGTCGCCAGCCAACCGGCGTTGCAGTGGGTGAGGATGTTGACCGGCTCGCCCGGCTTCTTGCGTGCCGCGATCTCCTTGATGATGGCAAGCCCGTTCTCGCCGATGGCGCGATTGAGATCGACATCCTCGTCGGCGATTTCGGCAGCGCGCTTATAGGCCGCCTCCGCGCGCTGTCCCAATACGATCGGCCTGAGGAACCGCCGCATCTCGTCCAGCGCCCAGCGTAGATTGATCGCAGTCGGCCGCGTCTTGTGCAGCGTCTCCCAGACCGCGTCGAGCGCTTCGTCAGACGGATCGTCCGCCATCTGGATGGCGACGCCGTAGGCCGCGGTGACGCCGATCAGCGGCGCGCCACGAACCCACATGTCGCGGATCGCGGTGGCGATGCCGGCAACGCTCCCGATCGTCTCGACCCGGAACTCGTGCGGCAGCCAGCGCTGGTCGATGATCTCGACCGAACGCTGGTCGTCGCTCAGCCAGATGGTGCGGTAGTGGCGCTCGCCGACGTTCAAATCCTGCTCTCCCGTTCGATCAAAGCGGCCAGATTATTAACCTCGTCCATGCCGTGAATCTGGCGCCGGTTGACGGCGATGTGACGGCCGAATTTCAGCGCCTTGGCCTCGCAGGAGGCCCGCAGATCCTCGTCCTCGATGGTCTCGAAATCGGCATTGTGGGCGAGGCCGAGGATGCGCCGGTGCACCTCGATGCCGGCAAAGCCCAAGAGGTCGGTCCAGATCTGGTGCAGCACATGGTCGAGCGCCTGCTCCGAGGCGAGAATGTCGCCCTGATCCTCGAACAGGCTCTTCTGGTAAAGCATGCCGGTGCGCTCGGTGCGCCATAGATGCGAGAACTCGGCGCGGAACACCGTCCAGGTGTCGTTGGTCACCCCGAGCAGATAGGCACGCATGGCGTCACGCTTGCCCTTCTGTTCATGGCCGCGCTGCGAGAAGTAGGACATCCAGAAATTGGCGAGCAGCATGCCGACGTCGAAGGCCATCGGACCGTAGAAGGCGAATTCCGGATCGATCATCCGCGTCTCGGTGTCGGTGACCATGATCGAGCCCGAATGCAGGTCGCCATGCAGCAGCGTCTCGGCATTGGCGGCGAAGATATGCTTCAGCCGCTGCGCTTCGACCTTGAGGTCGCGGTCGGCACGCAGTTCGGCAACCAGGCCGTCCAGTTGCGGCGACGTATGCCGGTTCAGCTTGGCATCGAAATATGGGTCGGAAAACACCAGGTCTTCGGTGATGCCGCAGAGCTCGACATTGTCGGCAAACAGCGCCAGGTCGGCCTTGCGGTCCTTGGTGGGCATGGAGAGATCAGAGCCGCGGAACAAAGTGCGGGCCATGAACAGGCCGATGTCGCGGGCGATATTTGGCAACTCGCGGCCGTCGATCAGGGCACGGCGCAGGATGATGTGCGGCGGCGCCAGATATTCCATGATGATCAGCGCCTGGGCTTCGTCGAAATGGAGGATCGCCGGCACCGAGCCCGGCGCGCGCGCCTCTTGCCGCGTCAGCGCGTGATACTCGAAGAAGGAGCGTTTGAGCGGCAACGGCCAGCTGTCGCCGACGAGGCGAACATAGGGCAGGGCCTGCTTGACCACGGCCGCACCCGAGCCGCCTTCGACGATGAAGACGAGGTTCAGATTGCCGTCGCCGACCTCGCGCACCTTCCAAGGGCCCTTGCCGATTTTGGCGCACAGCGCTTCGTTCGTACCGAGGCGCGTTGCAAGCGTCTCCACCGACAGTGCTTCAAACGGCAATTTCGCAGTCATTCCTCACCCTCCCGCTTGCTCGCTCCAATCATAGTGGATGGCGGTGAGGCCAAGCTAGGAAGCTGACTGGCAATTGTCAATCGAGTTGACAATTGATCACGTAGCCCATAGCGTCATCGTCAGGGAGGAACGAATGGGCAATGATGCCGTGTTCCGCGTGGACGGGCTGAGGAAATCCTTCGGCCATATCGAGGTGCTTGGCGGCGTCTCGCTCGAATTGAATGCCGGTGAGATCACTGTGCTGATGGGCGCCAACGGCGCCGGCAAGTCCACCCTCGTCAAAATCATCAGCGGCGTCTACGACCATGACGGCGGCATCATGCACCTCGCTGGCGGCAACTTTGCGCCGAACACGCCGGCAGAGGCGATCCGCGCCGGTGTCGTTACCGTGCACCAAAACATCAATGACGGCGTCGTCGCCGATCTCGATGTCGCCACCAATCTGACGCTCGACCGGCTGAGCGGCAAGGGCGCGCCGCTGCTGTTCAACCCCGGCCGGGTGCGCCGCGAAGCCAAAGCGGTGGCCGACCGCATGGGGCTCGCCATCGACCTCAAGGCCCGCATCAGCGACCTGTCGCTGGCCGATCGCCAGATGGTGGCCATCGCGCGCGCCATGGCGCACCAGCCGAAAGTGCTGATCCTCGACGAGCCGACCTCGTCGCTGTCCAGCGCCGAGGCCGACCGGCTGTTTGCGCTGCTCGACCGCTTGCGCGAGCAGGGCGTCGCCATCCTCTACATCTCGCATCGCATGTCGGATATCAGGCGGCTGGCCGACCGCATCGTCTCGATGCGCGATGGCGTCATCTCAGGCGTCTTCGACAGCAAGCCTCTCGACTATGAGGGCGCCGTTAACGCCATGCTCGGCCGCAAGATCCATCTTGACCGCATCGAAGCCAGGAGTTCTGCCGAGCCGATCCTGACCGTCGATGCCTTCCGCATCGCCCCTGGTGCCCGGCCATTCTCGCTGACGCTCGGCGACGGCGAGGTCGTTGCCATTACCGGCCTCGTCGGCGTCGGCAAGACGGCGCTCGCCGAGATGCTGTTCGGCCTGCGCAAGCCGCTGTCCGGCACGATGACTTTATATGGCAAGCCCTATGCGCCCGCGTCGACCGGCGAAGCCATCGCCGCCGGCGTGTTTCTGATCGCCAAGGACCGTGGCGAAAACGGCATCGTCGGCGGCTTCAACATCCAGGAAAACATCAGCCTGCCCTTCCACAAGCGCATGTCGCGCTTTTCAGTTCTCAAACGCGGCCTTGAACGCACTATTGCCCGCCGGGAGATCGAGGATCTCGGCATCGTCTGCCGCTCGGAGAAGGACGAGATGACCACTCTGTCGGGCGGCAACCAGCAGAAGGTGATGGTGGCCCGCTGGATGGCGCAGGACGCCCGATTGTTCATTCTCGACGAACCGTTCCAGGGCGTCGATATCTCCGCCAGGCGCGACATCGCCGCCAAGCTGAGGGCCAGCGCCAATGGCCGCGCCACGCTGCTGTTCGTCACCGAACTCGACGAGGCACTGGAGACGGCCGATCGCATATTGGTGATGTCCGAGCAGACCATCGTCGGCGAACACCGCAACGCCGATGTCGATCTCGACCGTCTGCTGGCCGAAGTCGCGGGCGGGCCGTTGCACAGTGCGGCCTGAGCCACGATGATTGAAGAACTGAGGGTTGGAATGGAGTGCACGGGTTTGAGTTGGGTATTGACGGCGGGCGCTGAATGACGCTGCGCGATTACGCCATCCGCTATGGGTTCATCGTGCTTCTGTTCGGGCTGATCGCGTATTTCGCCATCGCCGCCGACGGGTTCGTCTCGCCGCAAAGTGCCGTCTTCATTTTCCAGTCGGTCGCCATCACCGGCGTGCTGGCGCTGGGCGTCACTGCCACACTGGTTGTCGGCGGCTTCGATCTCTCGATCGGCTCGGTTGCCACATCGGCCATGATGGCGGCTGCCTATGTCATGGTGGTGCTGGAGCAGAACGTTGTCGTCGCTGTCCTCATCTGCCTGCTCATCGGCGCCCTTGTCGGCCTCATCAATGGCTGGCTGATCGTCTATATGCGCGTGCCCGATCTGCTGGCGACGCTCGGCATGATGTTCCTGCTCGTCGGCCTCCAGCGCATCCCGACTGAAGGACGCTCCATCGCCACCGGTATGACAATGCCGGACGGCTCGGTCGCCAACGGCAAATTCTCCGACGCCTTCCTGGCGCTCGGCCGCCACCGCTTCGACTTCTTCATCCCGAACCTCATTCCGGTCTCGGTGGTCGTGCTGATCGTGCTCGCCGTGCTGATCTGGTTCTTCCTCGAATACACACGCTTCGGCCGCATGATGTATGCCGTGGGCAGCAATGAACGGGCCGCCGAACTCGCCGGCGCGCCTGTCAAGGCATACAAAATCTGGGCCTACGTCATTTCAGGAGTTTTTGCCTCGATCGGCGGGATTTTGCTGGCGGCACGGCTTGGACGCGGTGACATCGCGTCGGGTAATAATCTGCTGCTCGATGCGGTTGCCGCGGCGCTGATCGGCTACGCGGTGCTCGGCGCCGCCAAGCCGAACGCCTTCGGCACCGCCATCGGCGCGCTGTTCGTCGGCATCCTGCTGCAAGGCCTTACGATGATGAACGCACCTTACTACACGCAGGATTTCGTCAAGGGCGTGGTTCTCGTCGTCGCCCTTGTCTTTACCTTCGCCCTTTCCGGCCGGGGCAGGAGATAGAATGGCTGCCGGGACAGTTTTGGGTTCAACAAACGGAGGAAAGAACGTGAACATCACAAGACGACTTTTGGGGAAGGTCGCGCTCGGATTGGCCGGCGCAACAATGCTGATGCAGGTCCCGGCCTTTGCCGCCGACAAGCCGGCGCCGTTCGACAAGCCCGGCGTCAAGATCGCGCTGGTGCGCTATCTCTCGACCGGCGATTTCTTCCAGGCCTATCTCTCGGGCGTCGAGTCCCAGTCCAAGGCGCTCGGCATCGACCTGCGCGTGCTCGACAGCCGCCAGGACGCCGCCCTTCAATCCGACATGGTCGACCAGGCCATCGCACTCGGCGTGCATGGCATCATCATCCAGCACGGGCTGACGGAATCGATGAAGGACGCCGCCCAGCGCGCGGTCGATGCCGGCATCAAGGTCGTCGCCTTCGACGTCAATGTCGAAAACCCCAAGATCCCGCAGATCGAACAGTCCGACAAGGACCTGGCGCGTCTGGCGCTCGAGCAGGCGGTCAAGGACAATGGCGAGAGCTGGAACGCCGGCTATGTCTATGTCGCTGGCATCGCGCCGCTCGACCGCCGCAACGAGACCTGGGTCGACGTGAAGAAGAAACATGCCGGCATCAAGGAAGTCGCGATGTTCGGCACGCTCGACAACCCGATCGCCAACTCGGTCGCCAACCAGGCGCGCTCGGTGCTGCAGGCGCATCCCGACATCAATGTGATGTTCGCGCCCTATGACGAGTTCGCCAAGGGTGTGAAGATCGCCGTCGACGAAGCGGGGCTGAACAAGAAGATCAAGATCTACTCAGCCGACATCTCGACCTCCGATATCGCGGCGATGCGCGAAACCGACAGTGCCTGGGCAGCGACCGCCGCCACCAACCCGGCCGTCGTCGGCCAGGTCTCGGTGCGTGCGCTGGCGCAGTTGCTCGCCGGTGAAGATCCCGGCCACAACGTCATCGTGCCGCCGACGCTGATCACCCAGAAGGATCTGATCGACAAGGACATCAAGAACATGGAGGACCTGTCGGCCAAGCTGCCGCAATTCGCCCATGCCGATGTCGCCATGCCGGCCTGGATGCCGAACCCGAACGCGAAGTAGGATCGGTCGTCTGATAGATGCGAAGGGCGGCTATGGGCCGCTCTTTTCATATTGATGGTAAGCCTGCCGGCCTACAACCAATGGTCTGGATCGCGCATCCCGTGGACAATCGCCACAGCGATAACACCATCGGGCTGCGGCTCGTAGATGATGATTTAGCGGTCTTCGACGAGCACGCGGGCCGTTGCGCTTAACTCGGGCCGTGCGCTGCCCATCTTGGGGTGCTGCGCCGCCAGCTCCAGTCTTTCGAAAATGCGCATCAACAGTCTGTCTGCTGCCTTTTCATTGTCGGCGGCGATGGTGTGCCAGATGTCTCGCAAATCCTGCGAAGCGCGCGGTGTGAGCCGATGGCTAGCCACGGGCGCGGCGTTCTGCCTTCAGGCTGCCGATGAACTCGGTGGGGTCGACAGCCACTGGCTTGCCGCTGCCCATCCCGTCGGCATAGGCCCGCTTCAAGTGCTGGAGTTCGAGCGTGCGCAATTCCTCGCGCTGCTCCCATAAGCGCAGGGCGTCGCGGACAATCTCGCTGTTGGAAGCATAACCGCCACCTTCGATAGCGCTTTGCAGGCGAGCTATCTGCTGCGCGGTAAGGGATATGGTGAGGGTGCGCATAGGTTCGTTTTTCATACCCACATTATAATGCAGCCAACAAGATCTAACAATATCTGTTAGGAATCTGCCCCTGCATCATGACCGCCCGACGCGCACCAGCCACCGCGCCGTCCTCGCCATGCAGGCGTGCAGCACCGGAACACCATATTCGATGGCAGGCAGGCCATGCGGCGCCCTTGGCGGGATCGCCAGCATCCGCCATGCCCGCCCGGCGGCAGGCAAAGCTGCGTCCCATCAGACGGTGTCGCCAGCGCGCCGTCCTTGAAATCGCTCAGCAGCCATTGGCCTTCGCGGGTGACGAAGGCGGGAACGGAGTCGTATTTCGCCGATCCAGAGTACGCATGACATGGTTGCCGAAAGCAGCGAAACCTCATGCTCGGCGGAGCGCCCGCCGAACAGCACGCCGACACGAAGTCTCTTCGCAGCCATCGACAACTCCACCAAGGATCAGGGTCGGAGCTCGCATGCGAAACACAAGGCGCGCCCTAAAGTGGTCGAGCAATAGGCCAAGGATTGGAGTGGATTTTGACCAGTTCGAGCAGTTTTTCAGCACGACCTGAAAAAGCAGTTCTCCGCCTGGAGTCCTTCAGGTGGGAGAGCGGTTCGTCGTTTTGGTGAACGATGAACCGCTCCAGGTCTATGTCTAGCGCAGCGCTGCGGCGATGTTGCCACCGTCGACCGTCGTCACATCGGCGGTGGTGCGTTCGGCCAATGCTTGGTGCAGGAAGGCCTGCGCCACGTCTTCTGCCGTCACCTCCTGTCCGAGCAGATTGCCCGACATGTATTCCTTCTCCGACACGCCGCGCGCGCCGGAACGGCTGGCGATCATGGCGTCGGTCAACAGGCCGGAGCGGATGCGGTCGGCGTTGACCGCATTGGAGCGGATGCCGTGCGCGCCGTAGTCGAGCGCATATTGCCGGGACAGGAATAGCGTCGCCGCCTTCGGCACACCATAGGCGCCGAATTTCGGACCCGGGTTGACCGCCTGCTTGGAGGTGTTGAACAACAACACACCGCCGGTGCCCTGTTCCAGCATGATGCGCACCGCGTTCTGCGCCGCCGACTGGTGGGCGAAGAAGTTGAGCTCGAAACTCTTGCGCAGCAGGGCATCGTCGAGCTCGCCGATGCGGCCTTCCCAGGCGGCACCGGCGTTGGAGACCAGAATGTCGACGCCGCCATAGACAGCGACAGCTTTGTCGAAGGCGGCGCGCAGCTCGGCCGGGTTGGTGATGTCGGCGCCGACGCCGATCGAATTGTTGCCGGCTGCCTTTGCCGCCTCGGCCGCCCTGGCCGCATCGAGATCGACGACGACGGCATGCGCGCCATTGGCGGCGAACAGTTTTGCCGTCGCAGCACCGATCGCGCCGGCGCCGCCAGTGATCAGCACCACCTGGCCGGTCAGCGGCTTCGGCTTGTTGGAGGCGAGCTTGGCCTGCTCAAGCGACCAGTACTCCAGCGGGAAGAGGTCGGCCTTCGATAGAGGATGGAAGCTGCCGACGGCCTCGGCGCCGCGCACCGCCTCGATCCACATCTCGCCGACATCAGATGCGATCTTCGCATCCTTCAGCGTGCGGCCATGGCCGAACATGCCGAGGCCCGGCACCAGCGTCAGCCGCGGCATCGGGTCGAGCATGGTGCGCTCGACGTCGTCCAGCGCGTCGTTGGTTTCGAAATACGCGCGATAGTCGCTGGCGAAGGCCTCGACATGGCTCTTGATGACGGCCTTGTAGTCGCCGGCCTTGTCGGCGTCTGGCGCCGGAACTGCCATCGGCCCGGTCTTGATGCGGATCGACAGGTCCGGCGTCGACACACCGCGTGCGGCATAGTCGGCGATGCCGGCCGAATTGATGAAATCGACAATGGCATCCGAGGTGCGGAAGTCGCTGATCATGCGATCGAAGCGGCCTTCGCCACGCGATACCGCCACCGCGCCGCGCAGCATGGGCGCGATTGCCGCGGGCGTCGCCAGCTTTGCCGGCAGCGTGACCTTGGCCGGCTGCGGCTTGCCGTGCTTGGCGACATAGTCCTCGGCCACGTTCACATAGTGGATCATCCGGTCGTAAGCCTGCCTGGCATCGTCGCCGAAGGTGAAGATGCCATGCTTGTCGAGGATCAGGCCTTCGACGCTGGGGTCGGCGTCGTAGACATCGGCGGCCACCTTGGCGAGGTCGAAGCCCGGCTTGATGTAGGGCACGTACCCCATCTTGTCGCCGAACACGGTCTTGATCAGCGGCTTGCTGTCCGCCTGGTCGACGATGGCGAGGATCGCGGTCGAATGCGTGTGGTCGACGAATTTATGCGGCAGGAAGGCGTGCAGCAGCGTCTCGACCGATGGATTGGGGGAGGCGGGGTCGATGAGGTTCGCCCGCTGCAGCGCCACCATGTCCTCGTCGGCGAGGCTGGCCAGCGCACGCGCCTTCAGCAGCGCGCCGAGCTTGACCGCCGGCAGGCCTTGCGGCTCGATCACACCCATGTCCCAGCCGCTGCCCTTGACGCACAGCACATCCCATTCGTCGCCGACGAGATCGGTGGCCTTGGTCTTGCAGGAGGTGTTGCCGCCGCCATGCAGCACCAGCCGCGGCTCGCCGCCGAGCAGCCGGGTCGTGTAGACGCGCAGCGCGAGGTCGCGGGCAATGCCCTTTTTCGCATAGTCGGCAACCAGTCTTTCCGCGTCGCCGTCATTCCAAAGGTTCTTCAAGTCGCTATGTCCGCTTTGCTGTCTTTGATGTTGCTGTGAACAGGAGTACCGCGACGCCTTGATGACAATGCGCCGGCTGCTGGGATTTCGTTGGTCAGGAAGCCTTTTTTGCCCCCGCACTGGCTCCGGCATGGTCGAGCAGCCGCCGCGCCATGCTGGCGCCGACGACGAGATGCGTGCAGAGCCCGCCGGCGAGCGCGGCGAGCAGCGGTTCGAACTTGCTGTCTTCCTGCACCACCATCAGCCGCTTTTCGATCTGGCGCAGTGACGACAGCGAGGCCGAGATGACGCGGCGGTTGTAGCTGCAGTCGAGCGCCTTGCCGGCGGCATCGATGATCTGGCCGGCAACGACGCCGGCGGCGCCCGCTTCGCGCAACAGCCCCATCTCGCCGGGGCTGAGCGCGCCGCATTTGACGACATGGCTGTCGCCATCGACCGTGCCTACCGAATAGAGCGCCAGATCGCAGTTTGCAATATCGGCCAGTTGTTCGCGGATCACCGGTTCGGCGCGCAGCCCATGCGCCAGCAATTCCGTCGTCAGCACCAGCGGCGCGTAGAAATTGAGGCCCTTGGCGTTGAGCCGCCGGGCGATCTCCATCGTGCACTGGTCGGGACGGTAGGAGTAGGGCGCGCCGAGATTGCCGCAGAGCTGCACAACGGTGACGTCCTGCAGGTCGGCATAGGACATGACGTCGGCGATGGTGTAGACGGTGCGGCCCCAGGCGACGCCGATCCGGTCGCCCTTCTTGACCAGTTCGAGAAAGACGCCCGCCGCCAGCACCGCAACGTCCGTCGAAGGGTCGACGACATAGGCATTCTCCGGCGCGATCCACACCGCATCAAGCTTGAGCGCGTCCTCGAGCTGGCGCGCAAGCACGTCGTCGGTGAACAGCTGCGTCGAGGTCGAGATGTTGACGATGCCGGTCTCGCGCGCCTTGCGCAAATACATGGCGACCGAGGCGCGGGAGATGTTAAGCTGGCTGGCGACCTGGTCCTGGCGCAGGCCATGGGCATAATAGAGCCATGCGGCCTTGTGGATAAGCTGTTCTGCCGGTCGGATCGCCATGCCGTCTCCTCGGCTGACATTATTCACGGCTCTCGACAAAAGTCAAACTGGCGTGGGTACACGATACCTCTTTGCCCATCGAATCTGGACGATCATTGCGCCAAATGTGCCCGGTCGGGAATCGCCGATGGTGACGTGGCGGGAACCTGTGGTTAGAAGTTCTCAACAATGAAAATTCGGGGAGCACGGGATGGGCAGTCCCTACGAGCAGGATCTCGGCAAGAACGCCGCCAACCATCAGCCGCTGACGCCGCTCACTCATCTGGAGCGGGCGGCAAGCACCTATCCCGATCATGTCGCCATCATCCATGGCAGCCAGCGCATCACCTATCGCACCTTCTGGCGGCGCTCGCTGAAGCTGGCCTCGGCGCTGTCGAAGCGCGGCATCGGCAAGGGTGATACGGTGACCGTCATGCTGTCCAACACGCCCCCCATGCTGGAGGCGCATTTCGGCGTGCCGATGGCCAAAGCGGTGCTGCATTCGCTCAACACAAGGCTCGATGCCGCCGTCATCGCGTTCCAGCTCGACCATGCCGAGACCAAGGTGCTCATCGTCGACCGCGAATTCGCTGCTGTCGTCAAACAGGCACTGGCACTGGCCAAGGTGAAGCCGCTGGTCATCGACTATGACGATCCCGACTATGCCGCCGATGCACCCTATCCCAAGGGCGAGCGCATCGGCGCGATCGACTATGAGGCGTTCGTCGCCGGCGGTGACCAGGGCTACGCCTGGTCGATGCCCGACGACGAATGGGACGCCATCTCGCTCAACTACACCTCCGGCACGACAGGCAATCCGAAGGGCGTCGTCTACCACCATCGCGGCGCTGCCCTGATGGCTTACACCAACACCATCCATGCCGGCATGGCCAAGCACGCCGTCTATCTGTGGACGCTGCCGATGTTCCACTGCAATGGTTGGTGCTTCCCATGGACAATGGCCGTCCAGGCCGGCACCCATGTCTGCCTGCGCTGGGTGCGGCCGAAGCCGATCTATGATGCCATCGCCGACCACGGCGTGACGCATCTTTGCGGTGCGCCGGTCGTCATGTCGGTGCTCATCAACGCCAGCGATGAGGACAAGCGCCACTTCCCGCAGACCGTTACCTTCAACACCGCTGCCGCGCCGCCGCCGGAAGCCGTGCTGTCAGGCATGGCCGATGCCGGCTTTGCCGTCACCCATCTCTACGGCCTGACCGAGACCTATGGCCCGGCGGTCGTCAACGAATGGCACACCGCCTGGGACGGTCTCGACAAGGGCGAACGCAGCGCCAGAAAGGCCAGGCAGGGCGTGCGCTATGCCGCACTCGAAGGCCTGACGGTGATGGACGCGGAGACGATGCAGAAGACGCCGGCCGACGGCGAGACCATCGGCGAGGTCATGTTCCGCGGCAACATTGTCATGAAGGGCTATCTGAAGAACAGGAAGGCGACCGACGAGGCTTTCGCCGGCGGCTGGTTCCACTCCGGCGACCTCGGCGTCATGCATCCCGACGGCTACATCCAGCTCAAGGACCGCTCCAAGGACATCATCATCTCCGGCGGCGAGAACATTTCATCGATCGAGGTCGAGGAAGCCCTCTACAAACACCCGTCCGTGGCGTCCTGCGGCGTCGTCGCCAAGGCAGACGACAAATGGGGCGAGGTGCCGGTCGCCTATGTCGAGCTGAAGCCCGGCAAGGTGGCAAGCGAGGCCGAGATCATCGAACACTGCCGCGCGCTGCTCGCCCGCTTCAAGGTGCCGAAGGCGGTGATTTTTGCCGAGATCCCGAAGACATCGACGGGGAAGATCCAGAAGTTTCAGCTGCGGGAAATGGCGAACGGATCTTAGTTCCAGAGCGCAACGGCACGCAAGGTCGAGTTCGCGCACACCCTCTGTCACCATCTGTCACCAAATTATACGCGTACGTCGAATTCGCATTGACACTTCCCTCTTTTCGATTTACGAGTGACGAAAGTTGAAATTCGTCACTCGTTAATCGACAGAGAGCCATGTCCGAAGCCGCCAGCATAATGGCCGACTCCACCCGCCAGGAGAATGTCACTCGCATTCTCGACTGTGCCGAACGCCTGTTCCGGCACTATGGTTACGGCAAGACCAATGTCGCCGACATCGCCCGCGAACTCGGCATGTCGCCGGCCAACATTTACCGTTTCTTCGCCTCCAAGGTCGAAATCCACCAGGCCGTCTGCGGCCGCATGCTCCTCGCCAGCTACAACATGGCCTACGAGATTTCCCGGTTGCCGATCAGCGCCGAGGAGCGGCTGCGCCGCTACGTGCATGCGCAGTACAAGATGACACTGGAAGTCATGCTCGACGACCAGAAGGTCCACGAAATGGTCATCGTCGCGCTCGAGCGCGACTGGGGCGTCATCGACAAGCATATCGACAGCATTCACGACCTGTTTGCCGAGGTCATCCGCGAGGGCATCGAGGCCGGCGAGTTTGCCGACCAGGATCCGGTCATCGCATCGCGCTGCTTCGGCGCCGCCACCGTCATTCTGTGCCACCCGCAAATGGTGGCGCAGTGCCTTGCCAAGACCAATCGGGCGATGCCCGACGATCTCATCGATTACGCGATCAAGGCTCTGAAGTAATAGCCGCCGCCCGCCGGGCGCCGGTGTCGACCGTTCATCTCCAGTCGGGAGTACGAAAGTGTCTTTGTCCAGTTCCATCATCCGCAAGCTGCCGGTCGCCGGCCTGATCGTCGCCACGCTCGGGCTCGCCGCCTGCAGCCAGGAGAAGACCGAGGTCCAGGACATCATCCGTCCGGTCAAGGTGGTCGAGATCGGCCAGGCCGAAAAGAGTCGCGAACTCACCTATTCCGGCTCGGTGCGAGCCCGTACCGAAATGAACCTCGGCTTTCGCATCTCGGGCAAGGTCACTGAGCGTCTGGTCGACATCGGCCAGCATGTGACGACAGGCGATGTGCTAGCCCGTATCGATCCCACGGACTATGAGTTGTCGGTCAAGAGCGCCAAGGCCAGCCTCGACGCCGCCGAGCGGCAGGTCGAGACGGTCGATCTGTCCCGCAAGCGCGCTGAACAGCTTTTTGCCAAGAACTTCACCTCCAAGTCGCAGCTCGAACAGGCGACGCTGAGCTACAACCAGGCGGTAGCGACGCGCGATGCCGCCCGCTCTACACTTGCCCAGGCGCAGAACCAGGTCGTCTACACCGATCTCAAGGCGAGCGAGAACGGCATTGTCACGGCGGTCTCGGCCGATGTCGGCCAGGTGGTCGGCGCCGGAACGCCTGTGATGACTGTTGCCGTTGACGGCGAAAAGGAAGTGCTGATCGCGGTTCCCGAAATGGACATCGCCGCTTTCAAGCCGGGAAAGGACGTCAAGGCCAGCTTCTGGTCCGATGACGCGCTGGCGCTCTCGGGCAAAGTGCGTGAAGTCGCCGGCAGCGCCGACCAGCAGTCGCGCACCTTTGCCGTCCGCGTCTCGCTGCCCGACGACCCGCGCGTGCTGCTCGGCATGACCGCCAACATCGAGGCCTCGGTGGCCAAGAAGCAGGAGATGGTGTCGATCCCGCTTAGCGCGCTTGCGGAAAAGGATGGTCGCAAGATTGTCTGGACCGTCGACCGCGCCGGCGAGACGGTGCACGAGCGCCTGGTCAAGGTTGCGGAGTTCACCGCCGACGGCGTCAGCGTCGCCGACGGGCTCAAGCCGGGGGATGTCGTCGTTGCCGCCGGCACCCAGTTCATGACCGAGAATCTCAAAGTCAAGCTGACCGGCGATGCGGTCCAGGCCGCCTCTGCGGAAGGCGATGCCGCAAAGGCCCTGCGCTGACCGCAGGCATGAAGCCGGCTTGATCGTCGCTTCGGCGAAAGGGCTGGGCAAGCGAATTCAGGGTTTCCGGGCGGCGAGCGCCCGATGGTCGAGACGCCAAGATCGAGTTCCCCCGCATCGATCCGCGCGTCCCACCGCGATGAGTGTCTCTCCGCTCGGAAAGCCTCGCCGCCCGGAAGCCAGCATCGGAATATCCTAGCTGCATGCAAAGCGCATGCGCGCACGATCAACGAATTGGACTGACGCCGATGACCACCACCGACAGCAATGAAAAGCAGCCTTTCAATCTTTCGCGCTGGGCCATCGGCCATCCCTCGATCGCGCGCTTCCTGTTCGGTCTGATCATCATTGCCGGCGCGCTCGGCCTGATGCGCATGGGCCAGAAGGAAGACCCCGATTTCACCTTCCGCGTCATGGTCGTCCAGGCGATCTGGCCGGGCTCCTCGATCCAGGAGATGGAAGACCAGGTCGTCAACAAGATCGAGCGCAAGCTGCAGGAAACGCCGCACCTCGACTTCGTCCGTTCCTACACCCGCGCCGGCAGCGCCATCATCACCGTCCAGATCAAGGGCGACACCAATGCAGAGGAGGTGAAGGACGCCTTCTACCAGGTGCGCAAGAAGGTCGGCGACATCTCCGGCGACCTGCCGCAAGGCCTGCTCGGGCCCTATTTCAACGATGAGTTCGGCGACACCTTCATCACCCTGCACTCGATCGGCGGCGACGGCTACAGCTATCCGGAGCTGAAGAAATTCGCCACCCAGGCTCGCGACATGCTGCTGACGACGCCGGGCGTCGAGAAGGCCGTCATCATCGGCGACCAGCCGGAGAAGCTTTATATCGACGTCTCGTCCAAGGCCCTGGCCGAACGCGGCCTGACGCTGACCGACCTGCAGAACGCCATCAAGGGCCAGAACAATGTCGATCCGGCGGGCTCCGTCGACACCGGCCTGCGCTCGGTGCGCATCTCGGTCGAGGGCGATGTCACCAGGGCTGCCGACATCAGGGAATTGCGCCTGCGCGCCGGTGGTCAGGTGACACGTCTTGGCGACATCGCCACCGTGAGTTCCGGTCTCGAAGATCCCTATCAGCGCAAGTACCGCTTCAACGGCCACGAAAGCGTCCAGGTCGGCGTCGTCATGGCCAAGGGTTTCAACGTCAGGGACGTCGGCACGGATGTCGAGGCGACCTACAAGCGCTTCGAGGAAGCGCTGCCCTACGGCGTTGCGGTTGACCAGATCTCCAACCAGCCCGAGGTTGTCAAGGACGCCGTCAACGAGTTCATGGAGGCGCTCGGCGAGGCGCTGCTGATCGTGCTTGCTGTCTCGCTGCTGTCGATCGGCTGGCGTTCCGGCCTGGTCATCGCCATTGCCATTCCGCTGGTGCTGGCCGCCACCTTCGCCGTCATGTACGAGCTCGGCATCGATCTGCAGCGCATTTCGCTCGGCGCCCTGATCATCGCGCTCGGGCTGTTGGTCGACGACGCCATGATCGTCGTCGAGATGATGGAGCGCAAGCTGGAGGAGGGGCTGGTCAAGATCGAGGCGGCGAGCTTCGCCTATTCCTCGACCGCCTTCCCGATGCTGAGCGGCACGCTGATCACCATAGCCGGCTTCATCCCGGTCGGCTTCGCCGCCTCGACCGCAGGCGAATATGTGCGCACGCTGTTCTATGTGGTCGGCATCGCGCTGGTCGTGTCGTGGTTCGTCGCCGTCTATTTCACGCCGTGGCTGGGCTACATGATCCTCAAGCAGCGCAAACATGCCGGCAACCATCATGACGCCTTCGACACCGGCTTCTACCGGCGGCTGCGCGCCACGGTCGGCTGGGCGGTGCGCCACCGCATCATCGTTCTGGTGATGACGCTGGTCACCTTCGCCACCAGCCTGTGGGCGTTCCAGTTCATCCCACAAAACTTCTTCCCGCAATCCTCGCGGCCGGAAATCCTCGTCGATCTCTGGTTGCCTGAGGGAACCTCGATCAAGGAGGTCGAGACGCAGGCCAAAGCGCTGGAAGCCCGGATGATGGACGACAAGGACAAGCGCTTCATCGCCACCTATATCGGCGAAGGCGCGCCGCGCTTCTTCCTGCCGCTCGACCAGCAATTGCGCAATCCGAACTATGCGCAGCTTCTGGTGATGGCCAATGACGAGCCGGCACGTGAGCGGCTGATCCTCAAGCTGCGCTCAGTCCTGGCGCAGGATTTCCCTTCGATCCGCTCCAAGGTCGACCGTCTGTTCCTCGGCCCGCCGACCGGCTGGCCGGTGCAGATGCGCATCATGGGTCCGGACCGCCAGGAGGTGCGCCGCATAGCTGACCAGGTGAAGGCGAAATTCGCCGAAAATCCGCTCCTCGGCGCCGTCCATGACGACTGGCTGGAGCCGGTACCGGCGATGAAGCTGGTCATCGACCAGGACCGCGCCCGTGCGCTTGGCGTCACCTCGCAGCGCATCCGCCAGATGCTGCAGGCAGCGATGTCCGGCGCGCCGCTCGATGACTTCCGTGATGGCGAGGAGACGGTTTCCATCGTCGCCCGCGAACCGGACGCCAGCCGCAGCCTGCTGTCCTCGGTCGACTCGGTCTATATCCCGACCGATTTCGGCGGCTTCGTGCCGCTGTCGCAGGTGGCCAAGGTGGTGCCGGTGCTCGAGCAGGGCGTCGAATGGCGGCGCGACCGCCTGCCGACCATCTCGGTGCGCGCCACGCTGCCGGATGGCGTGCAGTCGAACGACGTCGTCACCAAGCTCTACAATGACATGCAGGGCATGCGCGCCGGCCTGGCGCCCGGCTACAAGATCGAGATCCAGGGCGGTGCGGAAGATTCCGCCGAAAGCCAGGCCTCGATTGCCGCCAAGGCGCCGATCATGCTGGCCGTCATCGTCGTGCTCCTGATGATCCAGCTGCAGCATTTCGGCAAGGCGATGCTCGTGCTGGCCACCGGTCCGCTCGGCATCATCGGTGCGGCGGCGGCTCTGTTGATCAGCGGCGCGCCGTTCGGCTTCGTCGCCATCCTCGGTGTCATCGCGCTGCTCGGCATCATCATGCGCAACTCGATCATCCTGGTCGACCAGATCGATCAGGACATCGCCAGGGGAATGGACCGATCGGAGGCCATCATCGGCTCGGCCGTGCGCCGTTTCCGGCCGATCGTGCTGACGGCGATGACGGCGGTGCTGGCGCTGATCCCGATCTCGCGTGCGGTGTTCTGGGGACCGCTCGCCTACGCCATGATGGGCGGCATCCTCGTCGCCACCGTACTCACCATCCTGGTGCTGCCGGCAGGCTACGCGCTGTTCTTCGGCCGCGAGCCGAAGAAAGGCAGGAAGCCGGCTGATGAGGCGGTGCAGGACAATGACAGGCCGCCACTGGCGCTGGCCGCCGAGTAGGCGCTGCCGGCGCACAGGATGCACCTTGGAAAAGGCTGGAACGCCGTACGCTTGACGTGCGGCGTTCTGGCTTTCTCGTTGCCGGTGGCACCGAGCGCCCAGGCAAGTATCTCAACACCAGGCGGGTTCATCAAAATAGGTTGAACGGCCACCTGTATGAAAATGCTTCGCGGCGCCGGTTTTGCAAAACAGAATTCCTTTCCAGGACGGCAAAGCCGTCCGATCCTGCTTACATCTCGGAGCGGCAACGCTCGTTCGCATCAGGTGATCATCCCATGGCAGACAATAAGCAATTGCGGCTCGGCGCCTTCATGCGTCCGGTCAGTCTTCACACCGGGGCCTGGCGCTATCCCGGCTCATATCCCGATGCCAACTTCAACTTCGCCCATCTGAAGCGCTTCGCGCAGACGCTTGAGGCGGCGAAGTTCGACGCCTTCTTCATGGCCGACCATCTGGCCGTGCTCAACATGCCGATCGAGGCGCTGCGGCGCAGCCACACGGTGACCTCGTTCGAGCCGTTCACGCTGCTGTCGGCGCTCGCCGCCGTCACCGACCATATCGGCCTTGTCGCCACCGCATCGACGACCTTCGACGCGCCCTACCACATTGCCCGCCGCTTCGCCTCGCTCGACCATATCAGCGGCGGCCGCGCCGGCTGGAACATCGTTACCACATCCAATCCCGACGCCGCGCTGAACTTCGGCCTCGACGAGCATGTCGAGCATGACGAGCGCTATCACAATGCGCGGGAGTTCTATGATGTGGTGACTGGCCTCTGGGACAGCTTTGCCGACGACGCCTTCATACGCGACGCCGAGAGCGGGCTCTATTTCGATCCCGCGAGGCTGCATGTGCTCGACCATAAGGGTGAGCATCTCTCGGTGCGCGGCCCGCTCAACATTGCGCGGCCGGTGCAGGGCTGGCCGGTCATCGTCCAGGCCGGCGCATCTGAGGCCGGGCGGCAGCTGGCAGCCGAAACGGCGGAGGTGATCTTCGCCGCCCATTCCGATCTGGCGGCTGGGCAGCGCTTCTTTGCCGATGTCAAAAGCCGGGCCGAGAAGCTCGGCCGTTCGCGCGACGACATCAAGATCCTGCCCGGCGCTTTCGTCATAGTCGGCGACAGTGTCGAGGAAGCGCAGGCCAAACGCGCCAAGCTCGACAGCCTGGTCTATTACGAGAGCGGCATTGCCTCACTGTCGATCGCGCTGGGGCACGACGCATCCGGCTTCGATCCCGACGCGCCCTTGCCCGAAATCCCAGAAACCAATGCCTCGAAGAGCGGCCGCGAGCGCGTCATCGAACTGGCGCGCCGGGAGAATTTGACCGTCCGCCAGCTGGCGCAGCGGCTCGGCGGCTATTCCGGCCTTGCCTTCGTAGGCACGCCGAAAACCATTGCCGATTCGATGGAGGAATGGCTGTTTGCCGAAGGGTCAGACGGCTTCAACGTCATGTTCCCCTATCTGCCTGCCGGGCTCGACGACTTCGCCGAGAAGGTGGTGCCCGAGCTGCAGCGGCGAAAGCTCTTCCGGCGCGAGTATGAGGGCACCACCTTGCGCGAGAATCTCGGCCTGAAGCGTCCGCCGAACCGGTTCTTCGAAGGCTCCGAAGCGGTCATCCGCAAGGCCGGCTGACGTCTGCCACAAAAAGAAACGGGCGCGCCGAAGCGCGCCCATTCTTTTCAAGCCATCACTTTCAGATGACGAAGTACCAGTTGGCGAGCAGCATCACCACCAGGCCGGCGACCAGCGTCAGGTAGGGCAGCATGCCTGCCTTTTTGACCGAGAGGTCTGCGCCCGCCATGCCGAGGTCGGCCAGCATGTGGTCGGGGAACTTGCCCTTGTCTTGGACGTAGTGCCGGTAGCAGAACACCGGGATGATCAAGGCGGCTGTGATCAGGCCGGCCCACAGCGCCATCGGGTTCCACACCTTGGCGCCGGCGCCCATGAAGATGGCGTTTACATAGGCGAAGATGGCGCCGAGGCCGAGCAGCCAGCTCGGCGCCTTCCACGGCCGGTTGATGTGGCCGTTGTCGATGCGGTGGATCCAGCCGGCATTGAGGTTGAGGAAGTT
This sequence comes from Mesorhizobium sp. LSJC285A00, assembly GCF_000503155.1. Lineage (NCBI taxonomy): Bacteria > Pseudomonadati > Pseudomonadota > Alphaproteobacteria > Hyphomicrobiales > Phyllobacteriaceae > Mesorhizobium > Mesorhizobium sp. LSJC285A00. The sequence continues at coordinate 167,498 of NZ_AYVK01000005.1, read as the reverse complement.
GAAGATGATGTAGCCGCAGTTCGACACGGCAAGGATGAAGAAGAAGCTCGTCGCGTCGGCCGAGGCGATGGCCAGCACGATCAGGTTGAAGACGAGATCGGTCCACATGGCGCGCGTCGGCGCGCCATGCTCGTTGACGTGGCTGAGATAGCGCGGCAGCCAGCCGTCGACAGAGCCCTGGTAGAGCGTGCGCGACGAGCCGGCCATTGCCGTCATGATGCACAGCACCAGCGCCAGGATCATCAGCATCACCAAGAGGCTGTGGATCAATGCGCCACCCCCGACCATGCCGGCCAGTGCATCGGCGACACCCGAGCCGTCGACGATCGGCGTCGCCAGCATGCCGTTGAGGCCCAGCACGCCCTGGAAGGTGAAGGGCACCAGGATGAACAGAAGCATGCAGAGCAGGCCGGAATAGAAAATCGCCTTGAACGTGTCGGTGCCCGGGTTCTTGAACTCCGATGTGTAGCAGACGGCGGTCTCAAAACCATAGGTCGACCATGCGGCGATGAACATGCCGCCCAGCACCAGCGTCCAGCCGGCAATGTTCCACGAGCCGGGCTCCGGCGCGTAAGCCGCCGCCAGCGGCACCAGCGGCGAAAAGTTCGCCCAGTTGATCTGGCCGGTGACGATCGGCACGACACCGACGATCAGCATCGGGATGATGACCAGGAGGCCGATATACTTCTGCACATTGGCGGTGCCGAGAATGCCGCGATGCTGGATCGAGAAGATGATCAGCATCAGCACCGCGCCGATGAAGAAAGTGGCATTGAGGGTGAAGGAGACAGGACCCAGCGTGTGGCTGAACAGCGTCCAGTTGCGGATCGCCGGCGTGGCCGCCGCGGTCACCGCGGCGATGGCGTCGGCAGGCACCGTTCCGGCATGCGCCGCGATATAGGCGACGACGTCCGGCGACGCCTCGGTGAACAGCGGCACCGGCGCCAGCGCGTTGAGAATATAGGCGGCGGCGATCGAGCAGCCCAGCGACAGCACCGGCGACCAGGCGAACCAGTTGCACCACACCGACAGCGGCGCGATGAACTTGGAATAACGCAGCCAGGCGGTGGCGCCGTAGATCGAGGCGCCGCCCGACTTGTTCGGGAACAGGCCGGCGATCTCGGCATAGGTGAAGGATTGCAGGAAGCCCATGATCATGGAAGCGATCCAGATCCCGAAGGCCAGCGTTCCCGTCGTTCCGGCAATGCCGCCGATCGAAAACAGGACAAGGGCAGGAACGCCGCTCGCCACCCAGAAGGCGCCGCGCCAGTCGATGTTGCGGAGCAGCTTGCCTTCAGCGGGCTGCTCCAGGGCAGTGGTAATCGTGCTCATCTGTCTGAATTCCCCATTTTGTGTTCCCGGCCGGTGATGCCTCGGCTTCGCGAAGCTTGTTCCCCGGTACATGACCGCACAACTCCAGTGTTTCCACTCAGTCGTATTTTTTTCTTAACAGTGAAGATTGATCCGGCGCGCTTTCACGTCAAGTGATTTGTGGCGTCGTGCACATCACGGTTGCGAAAAGCTCGCTTTGTCCTTCTCCCTTGTGGGGTGAGAAGCGGTCCGCGGTAGCGGACGGAAAGCCAATTGCTTTCGAGCTTCGAACGCCCTGAGCCTGCGAAGGGCCGGGGGTGCAACCCTCAGGATCGCGGCCTGGTCTTTTGCGGATCGTAGTGAGCGAAGGCCACCACCCGCGCCGGCAGCCGCTTGGCATGACCGTCGAGCTTGCCGATCTCCACCTCTGTGCCGATTGCCGCGTGGGTGACGTCAAGCCTCGCCAGAGCGATGTTTTTGTTCAGCACCGGCGAGCGCATGCCCGAGGTGACGACACCGATCTGGGCGCGGCCGATATGGACGCAATCCCCATGGCCGACCGCGACATTGCTGTCGATGTCGAGGCCGACGAGCTTGTGCTGCGGATGTTCCTTGCGCCTTATCAGAGCCTCGCGGCCGATGAAATCGTCGGTCTTGGCCTTCAACGGTACGGTGAAGCCAATGCCCGCCTCGAACGGGTCGGTCTGGTCGGAGAATTCGTAACCGGCGAAGATCAGCCCGGCTTCGATGCGCACCATGTCGAGTGCCTGCAGGCCCATCGGCTTCAGCCCGTGCGGCTGGCCGGCCTCCCAGATGGCATCGAACACTTTTTCGGCGTCGCGTGGGTGGCACCAGATTTCGTAGCCGAGCTCGCCGGTATAACCGGTGCGCGACACCACGACCGGAATGCCATTGCCGCCGCCGATGCGCGCGACAGCGAAGCGGAACCATTCGAGTTCGTCGATCGACGGTTGCAGCGGCGAGGTCCAGACCACCTCTCGCAAAATGTCACGGCTCTTCGGCCCTTGGACAGCGACATTGTGCATCTGGTCGGTGGACGAGCGCACCAGCACGTTGAGGCCAAGCTTCTTTGCCGTCTCGCGCAGCCATTCGCCGGACAGGTCATCGCCGCCGACCCAGCGGAAATTGTCCTTGCCGAGCCGCAGCAGCGTGCCGTCGTCGATCATGCCGCCATGCTCGTAGCACATGGCGGAATAGACGACCTGGCCGACGCCGAGCTTCTTGACGTCGCGGGTCAGCGTGTATTGCAGCAGCGCTTCGGAATCGGGACCGGTGACCTCGAACTTGCGCAGCGGCGACAGGTCCATGATCACCGCGTCCTGCCGGCAGGCCCAGTACTCGGCGATCGGCCCCTCTTTGGCGAAAGAATTGGCCAGCCAATAACCCCGGTATTCCACGAAGTTGCGGGTGTGCTTGGCGAAGCTTGAATGGAAGGCGGTCTCGCGGGTCATTTTCGGTTCCGAATCGGGCGTCATGCGTCTGGCGATCGCTCGCGAGAATTTGTGCTGGCCGGAATAGGTTCGCACATGGATGTCGGTCGGGTTCCAGCCATTGGCCGGTGTCGTGTCGTCGGGACAGGCGGAGGAGACGCAGACAATGTCGGTGAGCGCCCTGAGCAGCACATAGTCACCTGCCCGCGACCACGGCTCGTCCGACACCATCACGCCATGGGCGTCGATCTCCGTGTTGAAGAAGAAGTTGATCGCCATCCAGCCGGCGCGGGGCGTCACGCCCTTGTCGGCCAGCGCGCGATTGAAGTTCTCCGAGCAGTTGGTGTGGCCGGGATAGCCGATGTCATCGTAATATTTGGCGGCACACGCCAGCGCGAATGCGTCGTGTCGCCCGCATGTGTCCTGGATAACCTCGACCAGCGGCTCCATGTCCTGGTCGTAATATTTCGAATGCAGGCCCGGCATCGGGTAGCTCGACCCCATCAGCGTGCGCGTGGTCGTTACGTCGAGCGGATGGTCCAGCCCCTTGTCCAGCTTGCGCGCCGAGAAGCACTGGAAATCGGTGCACTGGCGGCCGTCAACATCGATGATCTGCAGGTAGTCGCCCGCCTTGACGAAATAGGATTCGGCTGTCGCCGAATGGACGCGCAGATCGAGCACCGGATCGGCAAGCGGATCGGCCAGCTGCGACTTTGTCTTCAGGCGCACGGTGGCGCAGCGCACCATGACGGTGAGCGGCGTTGCCGTATCATGGCCGTCGACGAGCATCGGCCCGCCGGGTGCGGCAATCAGCATCGCGCCGTCGCGCCTGACCGTGAATGCCTGCTCGGTGCCAGCAGGGGTTGCGCCGCCGAACACACGCACCGCCTTGGGCTCGTCGAGCTGCACCTGGCGGCGCTCAAGGCCACGACGGACGGAAGCCAGGCTGTCATCGCCCTCGGCCAGAAGCGCCTTGATCCCGGCGGCATTGCTGTTGGACTTTTCGCCGAGGATGGAAGGATCGGTGGCGCCGGTCCTGTCCCAGGCCAGCAACTCGCAAGCCTGCCCGCCCTCGACATTGCGCACGGTGAACGTATCGCCGGCCTCGACCTCGATCAGCACCGCGCCATTCCCCAGGATAGTATGGCGCTCCATGCCCGGCGGCAGCGCGATCTGGCCGGGCCTCAGGATGAGGCTCGGCCGCGGCGGCCCGGCTGTCACTGAAGGGTAGGGCGACTGGCTCATCTCAGCCTTGCGGTTACAGAAACAAGTTTGCCTGTGTGTAAAATTATTTTAGCAGCAAGAATAGCAGCGCGGTTGGGTTTAGCAAGGTGGAGGTGGCGTTCTCGACGCGGTCGCTGCAGGTTAGACCCTTCCAATCAAACCCATCTTCCGAACGCCAGCGCCGCCCCTCATCTGGCTGCCGCCATCTTCTCCCCGTAAACGGGCGAAGCTGTCGTCGCCGGCTTCGCCAATCGCCAACGTTGCAGGATGAGCGCCGAGGCTGCGGCCAGCTTCTTTCTCCCCGTCACAATACGGGGAGAAATGCCCGGCAGGGCGATGAGGGGCGGCGCCAACACCTGAAACTATCGAGCTAAAGCTCCTCGGAATGCCCGATAGCCACACCATACTCCGCAGCCGAATCCAACATCGTGTGCCACAGACTTTCGGCAAACGTCGCAAACACCAGGAGGTTGAACACCGCCTGCCCATCCGCCTTGTCACCAACACGCCAGAGCGTGACGCTGGTGTGATCCATCGAGGTCGCGGCAGCAGCGCCAACCGGAAACGCATCGGGATGCAAATCAATCGACGACAGTTTCGCCAGCATGGCGCGCGCCTTGGGGCCGCAGATGCTGATCAGCACGCGTGCATGCGATTGGTCGGATAGCGAAGCGGAAGATGCAAAGGTCTGAGCGAGCACCTCAGTCCTGCCACCCTTCGACAGGACAAAAAACTGATCCGGTCCCGACCAGATCAGCGTCGCATCCGCGGTGCCAACCGCCTTCGGCGTTTCCGGAGCCGCGACGCCGAAACGAGCGTTCGCGGCCTCGGCCAAATCACCCGCCTTGCCGCGCCGTGCCATCACCTGGACGAGGTCGAAATTGCGGATCTCGGTCAGCGACACACCGGCATCGCCTTGCACGCCGTAAGCGCCAGGAGCGAGCGCGCGCTCGAGCGGGCTACGAACATCCCAGGAAAAATCAGCCACGCTGGCGCCCTCCATCGGGATCGTAGAAGACGGGATTGCAGAGTTCGACATCATAGTCTTCACCGCGCAGCGGATCATGCGCGTGGACGATCTCGCCGATGCGTTCGCGGCCGCGCTCGACAAGACCGAGACCGATCCACTGGTCGAGCGTCGGCGAGAAGCAGACCGAGGTGACGTAGCCCTGGTCGTTATCAGGCCCGGGCGTCTGGCCCTTCGGGATGATGTGCGCGCCGGAGCGCAGGCGGCGCGCCTTGTCGACCGGCTTGATGCCGACCACGACCTGCCGGTCCGGCGCCACCAGCGCCTCGCGGCCGGCCATGACGCGGCCGATGAAATCCTTCTTGGTCGACATCATCTTGCCGAGACCGAGATCGGCGGCGGTCGTCGTGCCGCTCAGTTCCGGTCCGGCGACATGGCCCTTTTCAACGCGCATGACGCCGAGGGCTTCTGTGCCATACGGCGTCACGCCGAACGGTTTTCCCGCCAGTATCAAATTGCGTGCCATCGCTTCACCGTAACGCGCCGGCACCGAAATCTCGAACGCCATCTCGCCGGAGAAGGAGATGCGGAACAGCCGCGCCTTGATGCCGCCGCGCAAAGCGACTTCGCGCACGCCCATGAATGGAAAACCTTCGTTCGAAAGGTCCTCGGCAGGGTCGACGATTTCCTTCAACAGGTCTCGCGTCCTTGGCCCGGCAATCGAGAATTGCGCCCACTGGTCGGAGACTGAGGTCAGTTGCACGTCGAGTTCGGGGAATAGCACCTGCCGGCAGAATTCGAGATGCTGCATCACCAGCCCGGCCTTCGCCGTGGTCGTGGTGAGGAAATAATGGTCATCGGCGAGCCGGGACGTCGTGCCGTCATCATAGACGAGGCCATCCTCGCGCAGCATCAGCCCGTAGCGGGCTTTTCCCACGGCAAGGTTTGAGAAGGTGTTGATGTAGACGCGGTCGAGGAAGGCGCCGGCATCGGGGCCGTGTACATCGATCTTGCCCAGCGTCGAGACATCGCAGAAGCCGACGCCCAAGCGCACCGCCTTGACCTCGCGGGTCACGGATTCCAGCCAGTCCTTCTCGCCCGCGCGGGGGTACCACTGCGCCCGCTTCCACAGGCCGGTGTCGACAAAGATCGCGCCTTGTTCGGCCGCCCAGTGATGCGACGGCGTCAGCCGCGTCGCATGGAAATTTTCGTCGCGATGGTGGCCGGCAAAAGCGCCGATGGCGACCGGCACGTAGGGCGGGCGATAGATGGTCGTGCCCGTCTCGGGAATGGATTTGCCCGTCACCGCCGCCATGATGGCGAGGCCGGCGACGTTGGATGTCTTGCCCTGGTCGGTCGCCATGCCGAGCGTGGTGTAGCGCTTCAGATGCTCGACCGATTCAAAACCCTCGCGCTGCGCCAGCTCGATGTCGGATGCCGTGACATCGTGCTGCTGGTCGACAAAGGCTTTGCCCTTGCCGGCGACGTGCCAGAGAGGCGTCAGCGAGAAGGACTCGTCGCCGGCAACAGCTGCAGAGCCCGGATTGCCATTGCGTCCCGCGTCCCGCGCCGCTGCGGCGCCGGCCTCGAAACCTGCGCGCAGGCAGGCGCCTAGCCCGAAGTCGCCGTTAGCCGCACCTGCGGCGACCATACCGGGCGGCGCGCCGTCCGGCACGAAGGCGGCGATGTCGTCTCGCCATTTCGGCCGGCCGCGATGGTAAGAGGTGAGCCCGACCGCCGGATTCCAGCCGCCGGAAACGGCAAGCCCGTCGGCCTCGACCTCGGCGCGCGCGCCGCCGGTCAGCGACACCGCTATTTTTCTTACGCCGTCCTTGCCGCCGTCGACGCCGCTGACCGAACCATGCAGCACGGTGAAGCCGTTCCTGGAAGCGAGAGAACGATGGGCAGGCGAGACGTCAGGCCGCGCGTCGATCACCGCCGCGATCTGCAGCCCGGCGCCGAGTGCCGTCTCGACCGTGCGCCAGCCATCCTCATTGTTGGTGAACAGCGCGATCCGCTTTGCCGGCGTCGCCGCATAACGTGTGACGTAGGTGCGGATGGCGGACGCCATCATCACGCCGGGCGTGTCATTGCCGGCAAAGACGATGGGACGCTCAATCGCGCCGGCGGCGACGACGCAGCGCTTGGCCACGATGCGCCACAGGCGCTGGCGCACCTGATGCTCGGGCGGCACCGGCAGATGATCGTTGACCCGCTCGATCGCGCCATAGGTACCGCCGTCATAGACGCCGAACAGGGTCGTGCGGGTCATGATGCGGACATCCGGCATCGAGCTGAGCTCGGCCAGTGTGCGCGACAGCCACTCCGCGGCCGGCAGACCGTCGATCGTGCCGCCATCCGACAACAGACGGCCGCCGGGCGCAAAATCTTCTTCGCACAGGATGACGCGCGCACCGCTGCGGCCTGCAGCGAGTGCGGCGGCGAGACCGGCCGGACCGGAGCCGGCGATCACCACATCGCAATGCGCCCAGGCCTTATCGTAGTGATCCGGATCGGGGGTGACCGCCGCGCGACCCAGACCCGCGGCGCGTCGGATCGCCGGCTCGTAGACCATTTCCCAGAATTTTGCCGGCCACATGAAGGTTTTGTAGTAGAAGCCGGCGACGAAGATCGGTGCGAACAGCTGGTTCACCGACATCACATCGTGGCGCAGCGACGGCCAGCGGTTCTGGCTGACCGCTTCGAGGCCTTCATAGAGTTCGGCCGTCGTAGCCTTGGTGTTGGCCTCGCGCCGTGCGCCGGTGCGCAGTTCGACCAGCGCGTTGGGTTCTTCCGAGCCCGCAGTCAGAATGCCGCGCGGACGATGGTATTTGAACGAGCGGCCGACCAGCTTGACGCCATTGGCGACCAGGGCCGACGCCAGCGTGTCGCCCTGGAAGCCGGAAAATGTCGTGCCGTCGAAGCGGAAGGTGAGGGGGGTGGAACGGTCGACGAGACCGCCGGATGAGAGACGATGAGAGGTCACGATGTCCAGCCTCTGATCCATATGGTGTCATGGCGAAGGATGGCGCCGCCCCTTACCCTCCCCCTTGTGGGGAGGGTCGCTGCGCAGCAGCGGGGTGGGGGTCGGTGCCGCACCNCATGCCGGGACGGCGGATCCTGTGGCGGCCTGGCTGGAAGCCGGCGGCGAGCGCGTGGCGCGCATTCGCGAGCGGCTGCAGGCGCTGACCGAAGGCGGGGATATCACCGTGTCCAGGCTGTCGGTGGCTTCGGGGCTGATGAGCGATCTGACGGGGATGTGAGGCTCGGGACTTACCCTCCCCCTTGTGGGGAGGGTCGCTGCGAAGCAGCGGGGTGGGGGTGCGGCACCGACCCCCACCCGGACCTGCGGTCCGACCTCCCCACAAGGGGGAGGTAGGGGGCTGGCGCTTTTCGCGACGGCTGTGGTCTCGACAGAATAGCTCATGTCTCCACCTGGCTCGCACCAGCCCCCGCCGCCGGTTCCACCGCCGAGATCTCGTGCGTCAGCGTGTTGCGGGTGACCTTCAGCCAGGCCCGGCAGCCACCGCCGTGATACCAGTTCTCTGCCATCACGCCGGCGATGTTGTCGCGCAGATAGACATAGTCGTAGACGGCATCTTCGCCGGCATCCGCCGCCGGCCGTACAGGCTTGGCATCGCCGAGATAGCTGAACTCGCCGAGTTCGCGTTGGCCGCAGAAAGGACAGGTGATACGCATCTTGTTCCGGCCGCCTCAATGCAGGTTCGGTTGGGCGCCTTGGCCCTTTTCGTCGATCATGGCGCCGCGCTGGAAGCGGTCGAGCCGAAACAGCGCCGCCTCCTTGTGCGTTTCGTCACGCGCCAGAAGATGGGCAAAGACGAAGCCGGAACCGGGCGTCGCCTTGAAGCCGCCATAACACCAGCCGGCGTTGAGGTAGAGCCCGTCGACCGGTGTCTTGTCGATGATCGGCGAGCCATCCATCGACATGTCCATGATGCCGCCCCACTGGCGCAGAAGCCGCACGCGGCCGATCATCGGGATCAGCGCCATGCCGCCTTCGCAGACATCTTCCATGACAGGCAAATTGCCGCGCTGGGCGTAGGAATTGTAGCCATCGATGTCGCCGCCGAAGACCAGCCCGCCCTTGTCCGACTGGCTGACATAGAAATGCCCGGCGCCGAAGGTCATGACGCCGGGGATGAGCGGCTTGATCGCCTCCGAGACGAAAGCTTGCAGCACATGGCTTTCGATCGGCAGGCGCATGCCCGCCATCGCTGCGACACGCGACGATGACCCGGCGACTGCCATGCCGACCTTGCCGGCGCCGATCTTGCCGCGCGACGTCTCGACGCCAGTCACCTTGCCGTTGCCGTCCCGGACAAAGCCGGTGACCTCGCAGTTCTGGATGATGTCGACGCCGAGTTCGCTCGCCGCATGGGCATAGCCCCAGACCACCGCGTCATGCCGCGCGGTGCCGCCGCGGCGCTGCAGGAGGCCGCCCTGCACGGGAAAGCGCGCATGGTCGAAATTCAGGAACGGCAGCATCTTCTTCAGCGCCGCCTGGTCGAGCAGTTCGGCATCGATGCCATTGATGCGCATGGTGTTGCCGCGCCGCGCATAAGCGTCGCGCTGCGCATCGGAATGATAGAGGTTGAGGACGCCGCGCTGGCTGACCATGGCGTTATAGTTGAGGTCCTGCTCCATCCGCTCCCAAAGCTTCATCGAAAGCTCGTAGAAGCCGGTATTGCCGGGCAGGCCGTAATTGGAACGGATGATGGTGGTGTTGCGGCCGGCATTGCCGGAGCCGATCCAGCCCTTTTCCAGCACGGCGACGTTTCTGATGCCGAACTCGCTGGCGAGGAACCAGGCGGTGGCGAGCCCATGGCCGCCGCCGCCGATGATCACAACATCGTAGTGGTCCTTGGGCGCCGCATCGCGCCAGGTGCGCTGCCAGTTCTTGTGGCCGGAAAGGGCAGCACGGGCGAGCGAGAAGATCGAATATTTCATCAGGTCATTCCGAGGTCGCTCGCACCGCTAGGACGATTATATGTCCAGCGTGTGGTCGCGCTCCCATTGCGTGAAGTGCGAAGCATAGGAATTCCATTCCTGGTGCTTCAGCTTTAGATAAGCCGACGAGAATTCCTCACCCAGCGCCGCCTTGAGCGATTTGTCCTTGTCGTATTCGCGAAGCGCGTCGAGCAGGTTGAGCGGCAGCTTCGGCGCGCCCTTCACAGTGTGACCGTTCTGGTACATGTCGATGTCGTAGCGCTTGCCGGGATCGGCCTTGGAGCGGATGCCGTCGAGACCGGCGGCAATGATGACGGCCTGCAGCAGATAAGGGTTTGCGGCGCCGTCCGGCAACCGCAGCTCGAAGCGGCCGGGGCCGGGCACGCGCACCATGTGAGTGCGGTTGTTTCCGGTCCAGGTCACCGTGTTCGGCGCCCAGGTGGCGCCCGAAATGGTGCGCGGCGCGTTGATGCGTTTGTAGGAGTTCACCGTCGGGTTGGTGATGGCGGCCAGCGCCGAGGCATGTTTCATGATGCCGCCGAGGAAATTCTTGCCCTTGGCCGACAGGCCGAGTTCCATCGCGTTATCGGCAAAGACGTTGACCTTGCCGGCCTTGTCCCAGACCGAAATATGGGCGTGGCAGCCATTGCCGGTCAGGCCTTGGAAAGGCTTTGGCATGAAGGTCGCGCGCAGGCCGTGTTTCTCGGCCACCGACTTGACCATGAACTTGAAGAAGGAGTGCTTGTCGGCGGTGGCGAGCACATCGTCGAAGGCCCAGTTCATCTCGAACTGGCCGTTGGCGTCCTCATGGTCGTTCTGGTAGGGGCTCCAGCCCAGCGCCAACATGTGGTCGCAAATCTCGGCGATGACATCGTAGCGGCGCATCACCGCTTGCTGGTCGTAGCAGGGTTTTGAAGCCGTGTCGTATTTGTCGGAGATGACGCTGCCGTCCGGCGAGATCAGGAAGAACTCTGCCTCGACGCCAGTCTTGACATGCATGCCGTCAGTGGCGGCTTCCGCGATCAGCCGGCGCAGCGTGTTGCGCGGCGCCTGCTCGACTTCCTTGTCGTCCATGATGCAGTTGGCGGCGACCCAAGCGACATCGGGCTTCCACGGCAGCTGGATCACCGAATCCGGATCCGGCACCGCCAGCATATCAGGATGCGCCGGCGTCAGGTCGAGCCAAGTGGCGAAACCGGCGAAGCCGGCGCCGTCCTTCTGCATGTCGGCGATCGCCTGCGCCGGCACCAGCTTGGCGCGCTGGCCGCCGAACAGGTCGGTGTAGGAAATCATGAAATATTTGACGCCGTTCTCTTTGGCGAATGCGGCGAGATCGTTCCCCATTATAGTTCCTCGCTTATTTTGATGTGTTTTTTAGAAGCCGTTTTTCCCCGGTATCCAGTTGGTGCCGGCCAGCGGCACGCCGGCCATGGCGGCGGCTTCGATGGTGAGGGCTACGAGATCCTCGGGCTCGAGATTGTGCAGGCTGTTCTTGCCGCAGGCACGCGCAATGGTCTGCGCCTCCAGCGTCATCACCTTGAGGTAGTTCGCGAGACGCCGTCCCGCGGCGACCGGATCGACCCGCTTCATCAGTTCGGGGTCCTGCGTGGTGATGCCCGCGGGGTCGCGGCCCTCGTGCCAGTCGTCATAGGCCCCGGCGGTGGTGCCGAGCGCATTGTACTCCGCTTCCCAGCGCGGATCATTGTCGCCGAGTGCGACCAGCGCTGCCGTGCCGATCGACACCGCGTCCACGCCGAGCGCCAGCGCCTTGGCGACGTCGGCGCCATTGCGGATGCCGCCGGACACGATCAGCTGCACCTTGCGGTGCATGCCGAGATCCTGCAGCGCCTGCACCGCCGGCCTGATACAGGCAAGCGTCGGCTGGCCGACATTTTCGATGAACACTTCCTGCGTCGCCGCCGTGCCGCCCTGCATGCCGTCGACGACGACGACATCGGCGCCGGCCTTCACCGCAAGTGCAGTGTCGTAATAGGGGCGGGCGCCACCGACCTTGACGTAGATCGGCTTTTCCCAGTCGGTGATCTCGCGTAGTTCGAGGATCTTGATCTCGAGATCGTCCGGCCCGGTCCAGTCGGGATGGCGCGAGGCCGAACGCTGGTCGATGCCTTTCGGCAGCGTGCGCATTTCGGCAACGCGATCGGAGATTTTCTGGCCAAGCAGCATGCCGCCACCGCCCGGCTTGGCGCCCTGGCCGACGACCACTTCGATGGCGTCGGCGCGGCGCAAATCCCTGGGGTTCATGCCGTAGCGCGACGGCAGGTACTGGTAGACCAGTTGCTTGGAATGGCCGCGCTCTTCCTCGGTCATGCCGCCGTCGCCGGTGGTGGTCGACGTGCCTGAGAGTGTGGCGCCACGGCCGAGCGCTTCCTTGGCCGGGCCGGACAGCGACCCGAAGCTCATGCCGGCAACGGTGATCGGGATTTTCAGCTCGATCGGCTTCTTGGCATAGCGCGAGCCCAGCACGACCGACGTGTCGCACCGCTCGCGATAGCCTTCCAGCGGATAGCGCGAGATCGAGGCGCCGAGGAACAAAAGGTCGTCGAAATGCGGCAGCTTGCGCTTGGCCCCGGCGCCCCTGATGTCATAGATGCCGGTCGCCGCGGCGCGGCGGATTTCGGAAAGCGTGTAGTCGTCGAAGGTCGCGGATTTGCGCGGCGTCGTCGGCGGGTTCTTGTAGGTCATGCTGCCTCAATACGCGTCGGCGTTGTCGATATTGAAATTGTAGAGCGTGCGCGCCGAGCCGTAGCGCTTGAATTCCGACGGCTTGACGCCGGTGACGCCGGCGCGGTCGAGCAGTCCCTGCAGCAGTTCGATATGCTCGGGCCGCATCTCCTTGGCGATGCAGTCGGCGCCCAGGCTTTCGACCTTGCCGCGCACGAACAGCCGCGCTTCGTAGATGGAATCGCCAAGTGCGTCGCCGGCATCGCCCAGCACCACCAGATTGCCGGACTGCGCCATGAAGGCCGACATGTGGCCGATATTGCCGTGCACGACGATGTCGATGCCCTTCATCGAGATGCCGCAGCGCGACGAGGCGTTGCCCTCGATGACGAGCAGCCCGCCCTTGCCGGTGGCGCCGGCATACTGGCTGGCGTCGCCCTTGATGACGATCGAGCCCGACATCATGTTTTCGCCGACGCCAGGTCCGGCCGAGCCGTGCACGGTGATGGCAGCGCCGTCATTCATCCCGGCGCAGTAGTAGCCGACGCTGCCGCGCACATCGATGCTGACAGGCTGGTCGACGCCGACCGCAACCGAATGGCTGCCCTTCGGGTGCAGCACTTCCCACGCCGTTTCGTTGGAGCCGGGCGTCAGATTGTGAAGCGCCTGGTTGAGCTCGCGCAGCGACGACACATCAAGATCGAAGACCCGGGACGCCTGGTCTTGCGCCGCCTTCGAAAGTTTGGTTGCCGGCATGGGCTCAATGCTCCCAGAAATAGACGGTTGCGGGTTCCGGCTCCCAGACCCTCGCATTGTCTATGCCGGGCAGCTTGGTCAGCGCCCGATATTCCGAGCCAAAGGCGACATACTGGTCGGTCTCGGCCATGACGGCGGGCTTGCAGGCGATCGGATCGCGCACCACGCCGAAACCGTTCTTGGTGCCGACGACGAAGGTGAAGAAGCCGTCGAGGTCGGACAGCGTGCCTTCCAGCGCCTCGCCGAGGTTCTTGCCATGCGCCATCTGCGAGGAGAGATAGGCGGCGGCGACCTCGGTGTCGTTCTCGGTCTCGAATTTCATGCCCTCCCGCACCAGCTCACGCCGCACATTGTTGTGGTTGGACAGCGAGCCATTGTGCACCAGGCACTGGTCGGCGCCGGTCGAGAACGGATGCGCGCCCATAGTGGTGACGGCCGATTCCGTCGCCATGCGGGTATGGCCGATGCCATGCGTGCCGGTCATCGAGCGGACGTCGAAGCGGTCGACGACCGCTTCCGGCAGACCGACTTCCTTGTAGATTTCCACCGCTTCGCCGGCGCCCATGATGCGCACGTCGGGGCGGATTGACTGCAGCGCTTCGCGCGCGGCATCGACCTTGTCGGGCGCGGTTCTCAACACTGCATGGGTGGACTTCACCGCTATGCTCACCGGCGCGCCGATGGCCTTCGCGAGTTCGGCGTCGAGGCCGCGGAAATCGCGCTCGGGCTTCGCGGACTGGATGGTGATCTTGGCTTCATTCCTGGAAGGCGCGCCATAGATGGCAATGCCGGCGCTGTCGGGGCCGCGATCGCTGAGCGATATCAGCATCTGCGACAGCATCGAGCCGAGCTGCGGCTCAAGCGACTTGTCTTTCAGAAAAAGTCCGACGATTCCACACATGTCAGCCTCCCGACGTTACCACTAGACGATGATGTATCGAATGCGTCGTGCGAATTCAATCGTATGAAAAAAATATTCCTGTAGTTACGTATCCGGCTCGATGCGGCCTTGTGAACTATCGCCGCCGTCGCGGGCGCTGTGAATCCATGTGGCGGTGCGGATGCGGGCTATTCTGTAGGCATCGAGGATCGACAGCGCATAGATCAGGAAGCCGCCGGCGTGGCGGCCGACGAAGCTGGCATCGGCCGGCGCGATCTTGGCCGTCACCCAGGCGAGGATCACCATGAAGAACAGGAACTGCAGGCCGCGCACGGGCACGCCCAGAATGACGTGGCCGCTGGCCGGTAAGACGATGGCAGCGCCGAGCACCAGATACGGGTTTGTCGGTGCGGGTGCGCTCATGCGACCTGCCTTTCCTGTCGGTTGATGGCATCGCGCAGCACTGAGGCCGAGGTCAGCAGTCTCTCGACCAGCGTTGGATCCAGCCTTGCGCCGCCGAATGCGGCCTGCCGGAACACGCCGTAGCGCGCCCGCTCGGCCTCGGCCAGCAGCCAGACGATGCGCACGCCGTTCGGGGTGATCAAGAGTTCCTTGGCGCGGCCTTCGGCAAAGATGTCGAGATGGCTGGCGATCAGGTTCTGCGGAAAGCGCGCCGCCCTGAGGTCGGTTCGCAGCACGGCTTCAGCCGGAAATCCCGGAGCCTTCGGCAGCGTATGCTGAAGATGATCGAAATTGGAGAAGGTCGTCGGCGAGCCCGGCCGCATCATCATGTCGAAGGTCGCCGGCACCGCAACCGGCTCTGTGATCGTGACACTCAACCATCGCGCCGGCAGCTTTCGCGTTGCCAGCGTGTCGACGATGGTGCGCAGCTGCACGCGCTGTCCGTTCCATGTGCCGGCCCAGGTGACAACGCCGGCTGTGCCATCGGAGACATCAACGGCATCTGTGATGACGGTCCGGATGCTGGCTGCCTCGGCTGCAAGATCAGCCTTGGCCTTTTTGCGGCTGGCGCGCGTATGCCAGGCGAGGTGCAGGACGAGAGCCACGGCGACCGCCCCGGCCAGCAATGCTGTCGTCACGTCAGACACCTCGTCACGCCATGCCCGCCCAGACCGGCAGGCCCTCTCCTGTCAATAGCCCTGCGGCTTCGGCCAGGGCATGGTGAACTGGTCGCCGCGGCGCACATAGCGGTAACGGTAGAAGTGGAACCACAGCGAGATCAGGAAGTAGAAGGCGACCATGGCGATCAGCTGCGTGCCGTAGCCGAGGAAGATCGCAAAGAAGGTCACCACGCAGAGGCAAAACAGCACGATCGCCGGGATCGGGTGGAACGGGTGCGTATAGCCGCGGCGGATCGTGCCCAGCGGCCACTTTTTGCGGAACATCATGATGTTTATGCTCATGAAGGTGTATTGCAGCACGCCCGACAGGATTGAGAAGGTGATCGCCTGGTTGAGGTCGGCGATGAAGGCGAAGGCGAGCGCGATCGGCAACAGGAACAGGATCGAGCGATAGGGCGTGCGGTATTTCGGGTGCACGGCCGAGAACCATGTCGGCAGATAGCGGTCGCGTCCAAGCGAGAACCACGCGCGGGCCGCATCGTTGATACAGCCATTGGCCGACGCCAGTGCCGCGAGCAGCGTGGCGACGAACAACAGGTTTTCCAGCAGCGGGCTGCCGGTCAGCTTGCCGGCGTCCCACAAGGGATAATAGGTGATACCGAGGTACTCCCAGGGCATCAGCGAGGCGCAGACATACCAGGTCATGGCGGCGGCGATCAAAAGCGTGATCATGCCGGCCATGGTGCCGTAAGGCAGCGAACGCGCCGGCGAGCGCACTTCCTCGGCGGCCTGCGTGGTGCCTTCGATGCCGAGATAGTACCAGATGCCGAACTGGAAGGCCGCGATGACGCCGATCCAGCCATAGGGCAGCGCATTGCCGGGGGTGACCAGTTCGTTGAGCTTCAGCACAGCACCCTGCGTCCAGGGGCTGACCGAGAAGAACAGGATAACGATCGAGACATAGGCTATCGCCGTGATGACGAAGTTGACGTTGAGCGTCATCAGCACGCCGCGATAGTTCAGCCATGCCAGCACGACGATGGTGGCGGCAATGAAGGAGTTGTGGGTGAGCCCTTCGACGCCGGCCTTGGCGACGATGGTGTCGCCGAGCAGGATGGCGTCCGAAACCTCCAGCATGGTGTAGGCAAAGACCAGGAACAGCGCGACGTTGAAGGCCATCAGCGGCCCGACAATGTGCTTGGCCTGCGCGTATTGGCCGCCGGCGGCGGCAACCGTCGATGTCACCTCGGAGTCGATCATGGCGACCGAAGTGTACAAGAGCCCGACCACCCAGCAGACGATCAGCGCCGCCAGTGCGCCGCCCTTGTCGGCCGAGAAATTCCAGCCGGTGAATTCGCCGACCAGCACGATGCCGACGCCAAGCGCCCAGACATGGGCCGGGCCGAGCACGCGTAGCAGTGAAACCCTGTCGCCGTGTATTGCCGGTTCAAGCGTGATCGTCATTGTTCAATCCCCACTCAGATCCGGTGTTTTTCGGAAGCGGCTTCAAGCTCGCCTTCGCGCGAGGAAGTCAGCACCTCCTCGGAATAGGTCGTGTCGATCTTGAACCAGTCGTAGAGCATCCACAGCGCAAGCACGACCGAGATGCCCCACGATGCGTAAGAGAGTGCGACCCACATGAGCGTGCTTCCCCAAAATCTCTGGCGTTACTTGTCGTCGAACTTTTCGTTGATGACGTCGCGATATTCGCGGTCGGAGGCGCGGAACAGGAAGACGAAATAGCCGATCAGCACCGCCGCCATGATGATCAGCGTCGGCCAGTCGATGATGTAGTGGAAGCGGTTCTGGATGATGTCGTGCGCGGTCTCCGGCGTATAGCCGAGCTTTTCCCAGATCGAGGCCATGGTCGGGTTCTGTCCCAACGCTTCCCAGGTTTTGGCATCGAGCGCGTCGATGGATTTCGCCGCACCCGCCAGGCCGAGTTTCAATGGCAGCCACAGCGCCACGAAAATGGCGACCACGACGACCACGATATCGAAAATCTGCCCGGCCTTGCCTTGTTCCGGCGGCGTGTAGCGCGACATGACTTCTACCCCTCAGGACGTTCTGTTTTCAGGACTTGCGGTTGCGGGCCGCGTCGGCGTTCTTGATGTCGAGACCGTAGATGAAGTCCTTGTCTTCCTTGTAGTGATTGACCATCGCCAGGATGGCGGCCGTATTGAAGATCAGCACGGCGGCGGCAGCGATAGCGACGACGATCTTGATCCCGGTGTCCGGGATGTAGGGCCATGTCATGACAAGCACGAAGAGGATCGTCGCCCAAAGGCAGATGATCAGGAGCGCGGATCCGCGCAGGTCGGAACGGTACAGCGCTTCGATGCGCTGCTGCAGGTCTGACATCGGTTTCCCCTTTTCCAGCGCCCGACCCCGAATTGGCCGCCCGCTGCCCTCTTTCAACAGAGTGAAATTTTTTTCATAAATTCGGGCCGAATCCAGCAATTGTCAAGCCGATTTTACGTTGGGTTAACCGTTTGTCCCCAGCCGCGAATTTTGCCTGACAATGAAATTATTTGCTTCCGGGTATTGCGGCATCAGGACGTTTGCGATCAATATTCGACCAAATGCTCCCGCCTCGCGCAGGGAGCCGGGAACACAATAGAATTTTCGAACGGAGGATTTGCGGATGACGGCATCCTGGAGATTTTCGACCCTGGCGGATCGCCATCGCGCGTTAGGCTCGAAGCTCGAAGACTGGAGCGGCATGGGCACCGCCTGGACCTACGACAAGGACGCCGACGAGGAATACACCGCCATCCGCACCAGGGCCGGGCTGATGGATGTGTCGGGCCTGAAGAAGGTTCACATCACCGGGCCGCACGCCTCACACCTCATCGACCTGGCAACGACGCGCGACGTGGAGAAGATCTATCCCGGCAAGTCGGCCTATGCCTGCATGCTGAACGAGGCCGGAAAATTCACCGACGACTGCATCCTCTACCGCACCGGGCCGAACGCCTGGATGGTGGTGCACGGCTCCGGCACCGGCCATGAGGAATTGCAGCGCGCTTCCGTCGGCCGCGACGTATCGCTGCGCTTCGACGACAATCTGCACGACCTGTCGCTGCAGGGACCGACCGCGGTCGACTATCTCTCAAAGCATGTGCCGGGCATTCGCGACCTCAACTATTTCCATCATATGCAGACGCAGCTGTTCGGCTTTCCCGTCATGATCTCGCGCACCGGCTATACCGGCGAGCGCGGCTACGAGATATTCTGCCGCGGCCAGGACGCCGGCACGATCTGGGACAGGATCCTCGACGAGGGCAAGAGCGCCGGCATCATTCCGTGCCGCTTCACCACGCTCGATATGCTGCGCGTCGAAAGTTATTTGCTGTTTTATCCCTATGACAACTCGCAGAAATATCCGTTCGAGAACGAAGGCCCCGGCGACACGCTGTGGGAGCTCGGCCTCGACTTCACCGTCAGCCCCGGCAAGACCGGCTTTCGCGGCGCCGAAGAGCATTACCGCCTCAAGGGCAAGGAGCGCTTCAAGATCTACGGCGTGCTGCTCGACGGCAAGCAACCCGCGGATGAGGGCGCGCCGGTCTATCGCGACGGCAAAAAGGTGGGCGTGGTCACCTGCGCCATGTATTCGCCGCTGGTCGAGAAATCGATGGGCATCGCCCGCCTCGACGTCGACTGCGCGGTCAAGGACACCAAGCTCGAGATCCGCAACAAGAGCGGTTCGATCAGGGCGACGGCGCAGCCTCTGCCCTTCGACGATCCCAAAAAGACCAAGCGCACGGCGAAAGGCTGAGGCACAATCGACAGCGAGGGGTTTCGAGGTACGAAGTAGAGAATGGCAGCCAAAACGATCATCAGCCGGCCCATTTACGGAACCCTGTCCCCGCAGCCCGGCAAGCATCATCTTTTCGTGGCGGATGCGGAAGGCGCGCTGGCGATCGTCGATATGGCAAGGACGGCGCCCCCCGGCTTCTTCGACGGCGCCGAAATCGTCTTCATTCCCGGGGCCGACGGCAAGCACGTTGCCGCTCTTGAGGCACTGAAGTCCGCGCAATTTCATGTCGCGCCAACCTTCGCCAGCCTGCTGCCCCGGCTGAAGCAGACGCTTGCCAACGCGCATATGGGCCTGCGCCTCTATCTCGCCGGCACCGAAGGGCTGATCGGCCAGGCCATGCAGGTGGCGCTCGAAGCCGGCATCGATCATACCTCCATGCAGACCGAGCATCGCGGCTCATTGGCGCGGCGCATGCAGTGCGTGCATTGCAAAGGCATCACCGAAAATGTGACGACGCAGCCGGCCACCTGCGCGCATTGCGGCCTGCTGCTTCTGGTGCGCGATCATTATTCGCGACGGCTGGCAGCATTCCAGGGCGTCTGCATAAATGCCGAGGATCGCTCGGAGATTCCTCCCATCGAGGAGGTCTTCCCATGAGCGCCGGCACCACCAAGCTCGATGTCGTCGTCAGCGACGTCGTCCCGGTCAACGAACTGGTGACGCGCTTCCATTTCCGCCGCCGTGACGGTGAGCTTTTGCCGACCTTTTCCGGCGGCGCCCATGTCGTGGTCGAGATGCGCGATGGCGACCGCACAAGGCTGAATCCCTATTCGCTGATGGGATCGCCGCTCGACACCCGCGAATACACCATCTCGGTGCGCCGCGACGATGTCGGCCGCGGCGGCTCGTTGTTCATGCACCGGAGCGTCAAGCCCGGCCTGGAGATGGTGGTCAGCTACCCCGTCAATCTGTTCTCGCTCGACCTCAGGGCAAAGAAACATCTGATGCTTGCCGGCGGCATCGGTATCACGCCGTTCATGGCGCAGACCGCGCAGCTCGCCGGGTCCGGCGGCAATTTCGAGCTGCACTACACCTGCCGCACCGCCTCGCTCGGCACCTATGCCGATGTGCTGCAGGAGCGCTATGGCCGTCGCGTCCAGCTCTATCACGACGACCGCGACGAGCGCATCGAACTCGACCGTCTCTTGTCCTCGCAGCCGCTCGGCACCCATCTCTATGTCTGCGGCCCGGCCGGCATGATCAACTGGGTGCGCGAGCGCGCCACGGCTCTCGGCTGGCCGGCGGAGACCGTGCATTACGAGCATTTCGCGGCACCCCAGCCCGGCCTGCCGTTCGACGTCACACTTGCCGTCAGCGCCAAGTCCATCCGCGTCGGCGAGCAGCAGAGCCTGCTCGAAGCCATCGAGGCCGCCGGCGTCGATCCGCCCTATCTCTGCCGCGGCGGTGTCTGCGGCCAGTGCGAGACCAACGTCATCTCGTATGACGGCAAGTTCATCCACAACGACCACTGGCTGAGCGAGGAAGACCACCGTTCCGGCTGCAAGATCATGCCGTGCGTGTCGCGCTTCGAAGGCAAGTCGCTGGTCCTGGAAAGATAGGAGGCGAGCTTGGGCATCACCTTTCGCAAGGAAACGTTTCGGGACGATTTCACCTTCAGGAACAGCCCGGAACACATCAGGCGGTTTCCGTTCCCGTTCCACGAAGACGCCTACATGTATGCGGTCAACATCGAGCCGCATGTGGTTGGCCCCAAGGGCAGCGTTCTGGAAAACCTGATCGACGTCGACGAGCACTATGTCGCCGAGATGCAGGACCGTGCACTGGTGCTGGCCGAGGATCCGCTGCGCTGCCAGTCGCTGCCGCATATGACGCTGGCCGGCTGGGACCTGCTCGAACTTTTGATGGAGCAACAGGCACTTGGCTATCCCGAGCATTTCACCCTGACCCGCGACGGCGATCGCTGGCGCTGGATCAACCGGCCGCTCGGCATCGACGACACCTTCACCTTCGGCGACACCTCGACACTGCCTTACGGGCCGATGGAGTACATCACCCGCCAGAGCCAGGGTGATTTCTGCATTCTCGATCAGCGCGACGGCAATCTTTGGATGGACGCCGGCATGGTCACCACTCAGGCCGACTGGTCGCTCGATTTCGACATCGGCATGAATTTCTTCGAATGGCACGCGCCGGTGCCGCTGGCGCATGAGAAGGGGATTTTCGTCAGGGCGCTGAAGTTCCTCACCAACATCCAGCAGGGCAAGCCGGCGCGGCGTCTCAACTGGACGATGACCATCAACCCGCGCCTCGACACCAGCCCGGAGAATTACCACAAATGGGGCCCGGACCGCGCGACGGTGACGCCCGAAAATGTCGGCGACAAGGTGCATCTGCGCGTCGAACTGCAAAGCTTCTGGCGCCTGCCGCGCTCGAACGGCATCGTCTTCCCGATCCGCTGCTATCTCATCAAGATGGACGAACTGGTGACACAGCCGAAATGGGCAAGACGACTGCACCGGGTGATCCGGGATTTGCCGGAAGAGCTGGCCACCTACAAGGGCCTGACGCGGTATCGGCCGACATTGGTGGAATGGCTGTCGAAGCTGGATGATGGCAGTGCGACGTCACCGGGGTTCGGGCCGGACTAAAGGCCCCCTCATCCGGCCGCTGCGCGGCCACCTTCTCCCCGAGCGGAGAAGAGATCGCCAGCGCTGACGCCAGACTCCTCTCCCCTCGGGGAGAGGTCGGATTGCCCCGAATTGCTCTTGCAATTCGGCCTTGGCAATCCGGGTAAGGGGCTGCGGCGGTCCGATTACCCAGCGCTATTCTGCGGATAGCAAATGATCGACAAATACCGCATCGGCAGTTTTGTCAGTTGCTCCGGCCCGTGCGGCGCGTCGGCGTCGAAGAACAGGCTGTCGCCCGGCTTCATCGGATAGAGGTTGCTGCCGTGCCGGTACACCACCTCGCCCTCCAGCATATAGAGGAATTCCATGCCCTCATGCTGGAAGGTCGGGAACACATCCGAATCCTCGGTCAGCGTAATCAGATAGGGCTCGACGACGACGCCGCTGGTGTTGGAGCCGATATGGCCGAGCAGATTGTATTGATGGCCGGCGCGGGTGCCGCGGCGTTCGACATCTAGCCCTTCGCCGGCCTTGACGAAGACGGCGCTGCGCTCTTCCTCGAATCGGCGGAAGAAGGCGGTGACGGGAACGCCGAGCGCCCTCGACAGCGCCTGCAGTGTGGTCAGCGACGGCGAGGTGATGCCGTTCTCGATCTTCGACAGCATGCCCAGCGAAATATCGGTGGCGACGGCGAGATCGGCAACGGTGATGCCGAGCTTCTTGCGGAAGGCGCGCACCTCGCGCCCGATCGCCACCTCCAGCACTTTTTCGCGCGTGTCGCGAATGGCGTGCGGATTCTGCGTCAGCGGCGCGCGGATGGTTTTTCCGTCCACGGAGGCCTTTGCCGGTGGCTTTGCCCTTGTCGAAGCAGTCTTGGAGTCGGAACCTGTCTTCGCCATCTCGCCCCCGAATCCCCATGATTATTTCACTCCAGGTGAACATATTCGGTGCCGATACAGAAACGCAACCGCGCAGCAAGCCCGTTAAGTCGAATGGTGTCCGAACAGGATTTACGCCGTCATCCGTTTTTCCGGAAATCCGCTGGGGCGAAACGCGGTTTCTCCACAAGGCCTGTTGACAGCATCCAAGAGGCAATTACTGTCCTGTGAGTGAAATTTGTTTCGTAAGAGCAATTCCAAAAATCGAATGACACCGGGAGGCCTGCCATGAAAACGCGCGTTGCCGTCATTGGAGCGGGGCCATCCGGTCTGGCCCAGCTCAGGGCCTTCAAGTCGGCTGCCGACAAGGGCGCCGAGATCCCCGAAATCGTCTGCTTCGAAAAGCAGTCGGACTGGGGCGGGCTGTGGAACTACACCTGGCGCACCGGCCTCGACGAGCACGGCGATCCCGTCCACGGCTCGATGTACCGCTACCTCTGGTCGAACGGGCCAAAGGAATGCCTTGAATTCGCCGACTACACATTCGAGGAGCATTTCGGCCGTCCGATCGGCTCCTACCCGCCGCGCGCCGTTTTGTGGGACTACATCAAGGGCCGCGTCGAGAAATCAGGCCTGCGCAAATGGGTGCGCTTCAACAGTCCGGTGCGCATGGTGACCTTCTCGGACGAGACGAGAAAATTCACCGTCACCGCGCATGACCGCACGAACGACGTCACCTACTCCGAGGAGTTCGACAATGTCGTCGTTGCCTCAGGGCATTTCTCGGTTCCCAACGTTCCCTATTTCGAAGGCTTTTCGACGTTCAACGGCCGTATCCTGCACAGCCATGATTTCCGCGATGCCATGGAGTTCAAGGGCAAGGACATACTGATCATCGGCCGCTCCTATTCTGCCGAGGACATCGGCTCGCAGTGCTACAAATACGGCGCCAGATCGATCACTTCCAGCTACCGCTCTAAACCGATGGGGTTCAAATGGCCGGAGAACTGGAAGGAAGTACCGCTGCTGCAGAAGGTCGTCGGCAAGACGGCGCACTTCAAGGATGGCACCACCAAGGACGTCGACGCCATCATCCTGTGCACCGGCTACCTGCATTCCTTCCCGTTCCTCACGGAAGAGCTGAAGCTGAAGACCGCCAACCGCATGTGGCCGGACGGGCTCTATGAGGGCGTCGTGTGGGAGAAGAACCCGAAACTGTCCTATATCGGCATGCAGGACCAGTTCTACACTTTCAACATGTTCGACGCCCAGGCCTGGTTCGCCCGTGACGTCATCATGGGCCGCATCAAGCTGCCGTCGGTACAGGCGATGGCCGAGCACGGCGCCAAGTGGCGGGCACGCGAAGAGACGCTGGAAGACGCCGAGCAGATGATCTGGTTCCAGGGCGACTACACCAAGGAATTGATGGACCAGACCGACTATCCCGGCTTCGACGTCGAGGCGGTCAACCAGACCTTCATGGAATGGGAGCACCACAAGGCGGAAGACATTATGAGCTTTCGCGACCACGCCTATCGCTCGCTGATGACCGGCACCATGGCGCCATTGCACCATACGCCCTGGCTGCAGGCGCTGGACGACTCGATGGAAAGCTATCTCCAGGTGAAGGGCGTGGCGGCGGAATAGGCCGTATCAACCGCAAGGCTGGCTGGGACTGCACCGTGAGACTGCGCGCCACTTAGAATGGATTGCGTCGCTCAGTTCAAGCTATGGTTTTTGGCGCCTTCGGATCTTGATCGACGTCGGGCGCACCAACTTCGCCTGCCCTCTCAAGCAGAGCATTATATTTGGACATCAGTAAGCCCGGATGCTTTTGGTCTTTGAGACGCTTCAGCGCCACGTGAGGATTAATTACTACAGCATGAGAGAATTCGCCTGCCATGCCCTCGGCGGTGCGAATAAATCCGAGTTCGCTTAGAAGCCGAATGCGTTCCTGCCAGGTGCGGCGCGCACGCTGGCCGGTAAATCCGGAGCCATAGGCAAGCTTGGTCTGTTCCGAAAGACTGACATACATTTCAGGATACGTTCGGCACCACAGATCGAGATACGTCGACGAAGCCGGGGTGCCTTTTGTCAGATCGTCGATAATCGACATGATCAGGGGCATGGTTCGAGGGATAGTTACGAAACCGTCGTACTTCTTATGAAACCAAAGCTCATCTTCGATCAGGTCGCTCCAAAGGCGAGCGCGAAGCGCGAGTGCCTTGTCTATGTATTTTTTTGGTCGTTTAGACATGATAGTCTCCGTTAGAAGGTGGGCCGGGTATGGACCCCGGCCCGAGAGCTGTTGCTTGGACTCTAGAGTGGTGGAAATCCCTAGAGGGTGCGCCTGTGCAACAGATCAAATGAAATATAGGAGGAATATATAACAAAATCAAATACTTAGATATGCAGACCTGAATGCGAGAAATCTGAAGTTCGAAACACTCAAGTTTCGAGTTGTAAGCTATTTTTCCATATCTAGCTAGATATGGCATAAGCGATTTTTTTTTCCCTTTAAAAACAATGACATTTTGCCAATGATCCCGTGCTCTACGTGCTCGTTGTGCCCTACTTGCTCATCGTGCTCGCTGTGCTCGATGTGTGCCGCAACTGGAAGCTCCAGCACAGTGTCGAGCCAGACCTAAGTCTCCAGCGGATAGTCGGCAGGTGCATCGGTCTCGGTGACCTTGACGGAGAGAACGTCGCAGTCGTTGGCCCAGTCGGGGCCATCGCCGCGCATGGCCATCATGTCGGCCATCAGCAGGAACTGCATGGTTCTGAGCGCCCAGTCGGTGGGCTCTTGCGGCCAGGCGAAGATGCCGGCGGCGCCGCCGCCGAACTTCACGTCATGGCAGACGAAACCGACCTCGACCTTCCAGGATCGCAGCGTCACGCCTGGCGGCGGGTAGGGCGGGTCGGGCAGCTCGAAGTAATTGGCGACCATGAGCTTCGTCGGCTCCGCCGGCTCGATCCCCTTGGCCTTGAAGGCGGCAATGGCGTCGTCGCCAAAGCGCTCGAGGAGGCCGTCTCGCGTCAGCCTGTAGGTCGAGCGAAAGAAGCCGCCCGCCCAGACGGATTCGTTGTTGCCGTTGGAGATCAGCAGCGAGGCGCGGAAGCGGCGCAGCCTTGGCGCGAGAACTTGCCAGTTGCATTCGGCCGGCATCGACGGCGTCGCAATGAAATCGTCGAGTAGATCGCTGCCGCGTACTCCGGCGTTCAGAACCGAACAGTCTTCGCCATAGAGGTGCCAGAGCTGGCGAAGCTCAGCAGTGGCGATGCCGGGCTTGCGCAACTCCTCCACCGAGGCGCGAACCCGCGCAATGGCGTAGGACGTCGCCGCCTCCAGCGTCTCAAACCCCGAAACTACGTGCTCCCCGTCCGGCTCGCCGGTCTTGGCCATGTCGAAGACGAGTACGGCAAAAGGCGGTTCGCCGGGATTGGACATTCAACAATTATCCTAGTCTTGCCCGCGCCTTCGCCGTCCAGGCATTGAACAGCCGGTCTGCGACGATGCCGATGAAAGCGATGGCGAGACCCGCGACAATGCCGCGTCCGGAATCGGCCTTGGACAGCGCGATGAAGACTTCCTGGCCGAGGTCGCGTGTGCCGACCATGGCGCAGATGATGATCATCGCCAGCGCCATCAGGATCGTCTGGTTGACGCCGAGCATGATTTCGGGAAGCGCCAAAGGAAGTTGCACGCGAAAGAAAGTCTGGCGCGGTGTGCAGCCCGACACCTTCGCCACCTCGATCAGCGCTGGCGGCACTTGCCGGATGCCGTGATTGGTGTAGCGGATCGCCGGCACCACGGCGAAGGCGACCGTTGCGATCATGGCGGTGACGTCGCCGACCCGGAACAGCATCACCACGGGAATGATGAAGCAGAAGGACGGCAGCACCTGCAGCGTGTCGATGATGGGCGTGACGATCTTTTCGAAGCGGTCGCTGCGGGCGGCCGCGAGACCGATCGGAATGCCGATCAGGCAGGCGATGAAGGCCGAGATGCCGCAGAGATAGACCGTGCCCATGGTCTTTTCCCAAAGGCCGGTGACGGCGCAGAATGCGGTCAGCGCCGCGACGAGGGCGGCGAGACGCAGGCCACCGAGCTGGTAGCCGGCGAGGCCGAGCAGGGCCACCGCGCCGAGCCACGGAAAGCCTTCGCAGAAGGCGCGCAGCGGGTTCAGTACATTGAGGATGAGCGCCACGCGAAACGCTTCGATCACGTCGAAGAAGTTGATCGTCACCCAGCTCACCGCCGCCTTCCACAATGGCGCAGTGGTGAAGGTGATCGCCTTCGGCACCGCCGCGAAGGCCGGTACGAACAGGCCGAGCAGCGTCGTCACGACCAGGATGGCGATGGCCAGCGACAGATTGGGATAGCGCCGCCAAACGCTCTGGTTCACCTGCCGTTGAACGTGGCCTTTTGCCTGCTTATGCGCGATCGCCTGGCTCAGCCGGTCGAGCGCGATTGCGAGCGCCACAATGGCGAGCCCGGCTTCCATCGCTTCGCCGACCTTCAGCGCACGCAGCGCCAGCAGCACATCGTAGCCGAGGCCGCCGGCGCCGATCATCGAGGCGATGATCACCATGTTCAGCGTCAGCATGATCACCTGGTTGACGCCGATCATCAGTGTCGGCCGCGCCGACGGCAGCAGCACGCGCCACAATTTCTGCCGCGCCGTGCAGCCGGCCATCTCTGAGAAATCGTCGATCTCGGAGGGCACCCGCGACAGACCCAGCATCGTTGCTCGCACCATGGGCGGCGTGGCGAAGATGGCGGTGGCGATCATCGCCGAGACCGGGCTGTTGCCGAACAGGAGCAGCATCGGGATGAGATAGGCGAAGGTCGGGATGGTCTGCATCAAATCGAGGGCAGGTGAGATGATCAGCCGCTCGGCCCATGGCTTGCGCCACGCCCAGATGCCGGCGAACAGGCCGGTGACGATGCAGAACGGCACCGCGATGGAAATCAGCGCCAGCGTCAGCATGGCGCTGGTCCATTGGCCGAACAGCGCGGTGTAGAGGAAGCAGCCGCCGACCAGCATGCCAAGCCTTCTACCGCCCGCGGCGTGCCCGGCGATGAAGGCGGCGGCGCAGACGCCGACCCAGGACAGGCGCGGCAGGACATAGGCATCGGCGCCGTGGCCGATCTTGAGATTCTTGGCCAGCAGGTCGAGCGCGAAATCGAGCGGGACGCCGAGCACCGCGGTGATCGAGCGGGTCAGCCAGGACAAGTTCGACTTGATCCAGCGCATCAGCGCGCTGACCCAGTCGGCGACCGGGATAACCGCCTCGGCCGGATAGTCGACGGCCCAGGGCAGTCTGTCCTGCAGCAGAAACACCACCAGCACGGCGGCCAGCGCGAGAGCCCAGACCAGCAGCCAGCGCTGAACCGGCGGCGTCGTTTGGCTGGCGCTTGCCGTGACCGTCATGCGCCAGCTCTTTGCTTGTCGATGCCGGCCAGCAGTCCGATCACGGCTTGCGGCGTCACCTCGCCGATCGACTTGCCGCTGCCGTTGACCACCGCGAACGGCTTGCCCGAAGCGACGATGCTGGCCGAGAAGCTGGCGATCCTGGCGTCGGGCGAAACCGTGCCGCCATGCTCGGAGCCATCCAGGGCACGCATCAGGCTGCGCGCCGAAATCACCTTGGCGCGGTCGACATCCCGGGTGAATTCGGCGACATAGTCGGTCGCCGGATTGACCACCAGTTGCTCCGGTGTGCCGATCTGGATGACCTCGCCGTCCTTCATGATGGCGATGCGGTCGGCCAGCCTGATCGCCTCGTCGAAATCATGGGTGATGAAAACGATGGTCTTGTGCAGCATGGTCTGCAGCCGCATCAGCTCGTCCTGCATCTCGCGGCGGATCAATGGGTCAAGCGCCGAGAACGGCTCGTCGAGGAACCAGATCTCCGGCTTGGTCGCGAGGCTGCGGGCAATGCCGACGCGCTGCTGCTGGCCGCCGGAGAGTTCGCGCGGATAGAAATGCTCGCGGCCGCGTAAGCCCACGAGATCGATCACCTCCCGCGCTCTCGCTTCGCGCGTCGGCCGGTCTTGGCCCTGGATACTCAGCGGGAAGGCAATGTTCTCCAGCACGTTCAGATGCGGCAGCAGCGCGAAATTCTGGAACACCATGCCCATGCGATGGCGCCGCAGTTCGATCAGCGCCGAATCGGAAATCTTGAGCAGATCGTTGCCTTCGAATTCGACCTTGCCGTGGGTCGGCTCGACCAGCCGCGACATGCAGCGCACCAGCGTCGACTTGCCGGAGCCGGACAGCCCCATAATGATGAAAATCTCGCCCTGGCGGATTTCGAGATCGACGGCGCGCACCGCGCCGACCAGTCCGGCCGCGGCGATGTCGGCCATGCTGGCCTTGCCGTCACGCTCGCGGATGAAGCTGGCCGCGTTCGATCCGAACAGTTTCCAGACATTACGGCAGGCAAGCTTTATCGGCCGCACATCCTCCGGCGTGCCAGTTGCCTGCGGTTCAGTCGCTTCCGTCATCCAATGGTCCTTCTGGAAAATGGAGATAAGACCCGGCCGCTAGGGCCGGGTCTGGCTTCCAGTCAGGCGATCACTGCGCCCAGGCTTTCCAGTCTGCTTCGTGGGCGGCGATCCAGGCGGCGGCGACATCTTCGGGCGTCTTGCCGCCGAGGTCGATCTCGCCGCTCATCTTGTTGAGCTCATCGGTGTCGATCGTGTACGCCTTGGCCACCTTGTAGGCGACCGGCCATTTGTCCTTCATGCCGGACCAGGAGTATTTCCAGATTTCGCCATGCGGTTTGCCGCAATCATATTTGGCATCCGGGTTGGTGCCCCATTTCGGGTCGGTGTAGCACTCGGGCGTATACTCCGGGAATTCGACCCACTCGCCCTTGTACTTGGCCGGCGCCCAATGCGGCGAATAGATCCACAGCATGATCGGCGCCTTGCGCTGATAGGCCGAGTCCAACTCGGCGAACATCGCCGCGTCGGTGCCGGCATGGATGACGGTGAAGGGCAGCTTCAGCGCCTCGACGCGCTCGTCGTCAAAGCCTTCCCAGGTTACCGGGCCGCCGAGATAGCGGCCCTTCGGCGCCGTCTCCGCTGTCGAGAACGCCTCGGCGCATTTCGGGTCCTTCAGCGCTTCCCAATTGGGCAGGCCGGGGCATTTCTCCTTCATATATTCGGGAAACCACCATTCCTCCTTGGCCTTCGGCCCGAGCTTGCCGAGCCGCTCGGTCTGGCCGGTGGCGTCTGAAGCCTTCATCGCTTCGCCGGCCGTCGTGTCCCAGAACTCCAGGCCGACATCGAGGTCGCCATTGGTGAGGCCGGTGGTCAGGCTGGAGAGGTAGTCGGCTGTCGGATATTCGACGGTATAGCCGAGCTTTTCGAGGATACCGCCAAGGATCTTGGCGTTGAGGTTGACGCTGGTCCAGTCGAACAGCGCGATCTTGATCGGGTCGTTGGATTCAGGTGCTGCTGCGTGGACCGGTGATGTAAGCGCACTTGCGGCGGCAAGCGCCAAGGCTCCCATTGATAGGTTCGAAATCACACTGCGAAATGACATGCTTGTTCTCCTGTCAAACCATGTGGAAATTTCTTGATCGTTCCCTTCTTGCGTCTTTTCTTGATTGTGTTGGAAAGGCGGGTCGTTACGCAAGCTCGTTCGCACCAAGCCAGTGCCGCGGCCGCAACTTGCGCAGGCGAAATGGTTGCTCGACTTGGTGTTTATGTGATGCCGGGCGGGCCCGCGTCATGGCATCGGATGGATTGCTGCGTGAGCAATCGTCAACGGATCGATCGCCGCTCCAGCGGCGCTCTCAGACGTGCGAGCCATCAAGGTCCCATGGTCTCGGCCGGCAAGCCCCATCCCCGCCAGGCCGTTTCATGGGATGAAATTATATATACCAACGTTCATGCGGCGCAACGGCTGATGCCCTGTGCACTGCGGAATTTCAGACTGGCGATTGCCAACCGCCAGAGCTGACGTTCACGACATGATCAGGCCGCCATCGACATTGATGGTTTGGCCGGTGATGTAGGTGGCGTCGTCGCTGGCGAGAAAGCTGACCAGGCCGGACACGTCCTCGCCGCTGCCGGCGCGTCCCATCGGGATGTTCTTCACCCATTCGGCCATCAGCTCGCCGGGCTTGTAGTCACCCATCAGCTTGCCCCACGCTGCGTCATTATAGGCCCACATGTCGGTGTCGATGATGCCGGGGCAGATGGCGTTGACGGTGATCTTTTCCTTGGCCACTTCCTTGGCCAGGCTCTGGGTAATGCCGACGACGCCGAACTTCGACGCCGCATAGTGCGGCGTGTAGATGAAACCCTGCCGCGCCTGGCCCGATGCCGTGTTGATCAGCCGGCCGCCGTCGCCATGCTTGCGAATGCGCGCGATCGCTTCCTGGCAGCACAGGAACACGCCCTTGGTGTTGACGGCCATCACCTTGTCCCACTCGGCCTCGGTCATCGCCTCGATCCGGGCGATGGTGATGACGCCGGCATTCTGCACCGAAATGTCGACACGGCCGAATTCCTTCTCGGCGAGGTCGTAAAGCGCGGTGACCTCATACTTCCTGGTAACGTCCATGCGCATCGACGCGACCTTGGCGCCTGCCGCTTTCAGGCCGGCGGCGACGTCCTCGACGCGGGTATCGATGGCGCTGACCACGACCGCGGCACCTTCCTCGGCGAAGCGCTTCGCCATCGCCGCGCCGATGCCACCGCTCGCGCCGGTGATGACCGCAGTCTTGCCTTCAAAACGCTTCTGCATCTTTTCTCCTTACCAGCAGACAAAACCGCCATCGACGATCAGGTCGATGCCGGTGACGTAACTCGCGGCGCGGCTGGCCAGGAACACGGTCGGGCCGACCATCTCTTCCGGCGTCGCCATGCGCCCCATGGGCGTGTCGCGTTCGAAGATCTTGATCTGTTCGGCGACCTCCGGCCGCTTGTTCATCGGCGTCAGCGTGTAGCCTGGGCTCACCACATTGACGCGCAGGCCGCGATCGGCCCATTCCATGGCGAGGCTTTTCGACATGTGGATGACCGCCGCCTTCGACGAATTGTAATGCGCCTGGGTCAGGCCGCGATTGACGATCGAACCCGACATGGAGGCGATGTTGATGATCGAGCCCTTGCGCCGCGTCAGCATGGCGCGCGCTTCGGCCTGGCAGGACAGGAACACGCCGCTGACATTCACGTCGTAGATTTTCTGCCATTTCTCCAGCGACAGCGTCTCGGCGGCCTCGGCTCCTGCAATGCCGGCATTGTTGACGGCGATGGTCAGCGCGCCGAGCTCCTTTTCCGTGCGCTCGACTGCGGTCGCCAGGTCGGCCTCCGACGTCACCGTCCCGGTCAGCACCACCGCCTTGCGGCCAAGCACGGCGATCCTGTGCGCGGTCTCATCCAGCCCGCCTTTCGAGGCATGGCCGAAACAGGCTATGTCGGCGCCGGCTTCGGCGAGCCCGATGGCAATGGCCTGGCCAATGCCGCTGCCGGCGCCTGTTACCACCGCTACGTCGCCGCTGAGATCGAATAGTTTCATGTTGTTCCCCCTCCTGAAATGAAGGGGCGCTAGTCTTTGCTGGCGCCCCGCGCGGTCCGGTCCTTGGGAGGATACCACCTGCTGCGCTTTGTTCCGACTCCTGTCCTCAGCTCGTGGCGAGTTCCATCACCGCGACATTGCTGGCCTCGCTGCGGCCGAGAATGCCGCGCTGGCGGCCGCGGCTCAGCACCAGCACGCGGTGCGACAGCCCCAGCACCTCCTCGAGGTCGGAGCTCACCACCACCACCGCCATGCCGGAACGGGCGAGGTCGGCGATGACGTCGTAGATCGCAGCGCGCGCACCGACATCGATACCGCGCGTCGGCTCATCGAGGATGAACACCTTCGGCGGGCGTGACACCCATTTGGCGATGATCACCTTCTGCTGGTTGCCGCCGGAAAGCTTGCTGACCGCCTGGCCAGGTTTGCCCTTGACCCCGAGCCTTGCGATGCCGGCTTCGGCGAATTTCTGCACCGCTTTCGGAAACACCCAGCCCTTCGGCGCGACATGGTCGAAATTGCCGAACGCCAAATTCTCGCCGATGGTCTGGTCGAGCACGACGCCTTGCGCCTTGCGGTCTTCCGGCACCAGCACGACGCCGGCCTTGATCGCTGCCGCCGGCCCGCTGAGATGCACCGATTTGCCGGCAACGCGCACCGAGCCCGACGAGATCGGATCGGCGCCGGCGATCGCCCGCACCAGTTCGGTGCGGCCGGCGCCGATCAACCCGGCAATGCCGAGGATCTCGCCTGCTTTGACCGAGAAGGAAACGTTGTTGAAGCTCTTCTCCGGCGAGGACAGGTTGTCGACCTCGAGCAGCGTCTCCTCGCGCGGCGGCGTCAAGTGTGGGAACATCCGCTCGACCGAGCGGCCGACCATCTGCTCCACTACTGTGCGCACGGGAATATCGGCGCGTTCGTGGCGGGCGACGATGCGTCCGTCGCGCATCACAACCACGCGGTCGGCAATCTGCGCGATCTCGTCGAGACGATGGCTGATGTAGATGAAGGACATGCCCTCCGCCTTGAGCTTGCGGATCTGCTGGAACAAAAGCTCCGTTTCCTCGCCGCCAAGC
Source organism: Mesorhizobium sp. LSJC285A00 (assembly GCF_000503155.1). Classification (NCBI taxonomy): domain Bacteria; kingdom Pseudomonadati; phylum Pseudomonadota; class Alphaproteobacteria; order Hyphomicrobiales; family Phyllobacteriaceae; genus Mesorhizobium; species Mesorhizobium sp. LSJC285A00. Next base: position 134,276 of record NZ_AYVK01000005.1, on the reverse strand, counting down.
GCTGCGGTCGGTTCGTCGAAGATCAGCAATTCGGCATTGAGCGTCAACGCCTTGGCGATCTCGACCTGTTGCTGGGCGGCGATGCGCAGCGTGCCCACCTTGCGCTCGGGCGAGACGTCGAGGCCAAGCCGCTTCAACTGCGCCGAGGCCTTGGCGTTCATCGCTGCGCGGTCGATGCGGCCGCCGCGCATCGGCAGGCGCCCGACATAGACGTTCTCCGCCACCGACAGATCCGGCAGCAGCTTCAGTTCCTGATGGATCATGCCCACACCGGCATCGATGGCGGCGGCGGGCGAGGCGGGGGAATAGGGCTTCCCCCGCCAGATGATGGTGCCCGCGTCGGGCCGGGTCGAGCCGGCGATGATATTGGACACCGTCGACTTGCCGGCGCCGTTTTCGCCGAGCAGCGCCACAACCTCGCCCGGCCGCACCTCGAAGCTCGCATCGGCCAGGACCTGGACCGGTCCGTAGCTCTTGCAGAGGCCGTTGACGAAAAGCCCGTTGTGCGGGCTTTCGCTGTGGCGAGGATCAGGAGACATCGTGGCGCTCTCTCTAAGCGGTGCCGCAGGTTACGGGTGCTTGGCGATGAACTGCTCGACATTGTCCTTGGTGGTCAGCGTCGCATCCTGCAGCTGCTCGGCCGGAACGCTTTCGCCGGCCACCAGCTTGATCGCCGCATCAACGGCGAGCCGGCCCATGCCTTGCGTCTGCTGCGTCGCGGTGACGTCGAACACGCCGTCCTTCAGCGCCTTGAGTGCGGCCACGTCGCCATCGAAGCCGGCAACCCAGACCTTGTGGCCGGGATTGGCGACCTTGACCGCCTGTGCCGCGCCCAGCGCCAGCGCATCGGCCTGGCCGATGACGATGGAGACATCGGGATGCGACTGCAGCAGGTCCTGCGTCAGCTTGAAGCCTTCGTCCTGGTGCCAGCCTTCGCTCCACAATTCGCCGACCACCTTGATATCGGGATAGGCCTTGAGCGCTTCGCCGCAGCCCTTCGAGCGATCGACTTCCGGCGTGGTGCCCTTCTGGCCGTGGATGATGATCAGTTCGCCTTTGCCGCCGGCCTGCTTGGCGATGTAGTCGCACACCGCCTGCGCCGAGGCGACACTGTTGGTGGCGATGAAGGTGTCGCCGGGCGCGCCGTCGGCGTTGCGGTCGACATTGACGACCGGGATGCCGGCAGCCTTGGCGGTCTTGGTCGGCACGGTGGCGGCTGTGGCGCCGGCCGGAATGTAGATCAGCGCGTCGATGTTCTGCGTGATCAGATCCTGGACCTGGCTGACCTGGGTCGCTGAATCGCCCTTGGCGTCGACGGTGACGATCTCGATGCCCTTCTCCTTGCCGTAGGCTTCGACCGACTGCTTGATCTGGTTGAAGAAGTCGGCCTGCAAATTGGCCACGGCGAGGCCGAGTTTCTTGGCCTCCTTGGCCGAGGCCATGTCGGTCAGCCCGAGCATAGGAATGATGGCGGCAGCGGCGAGCAGCAGTGAACGTTTGGTCAGCATGTTTTTCCTCCGTTGATAGTCAAACTGTCCCGCCAGCGCATCGCGCCCCTTGGAACATCCCAGTTTCGGATCGACCGATCCGTCTATCGCCCGGACGCTCCGGGCGAATTCTCAATTGTGCCCCGTTCTCTATCGCGCCCTGCGCCGCCAGGTATCGCTGGCGACCGCCAGCGCGATCACCGCGCCGATCACCACCTGCTGGATGAAGGGCGAGACGCCGAGCAGATTGAGCCCGTTGCGCAGCACGCCGATGATGAGCACGCCGACCGCGGTGCCGCCGATCGAGCCGACGCCGCCCGACAGGCTGGCGCCGCCGATCACCACCGCCGCGATGGTGTCGAGCTCATAGCCGAGGCCGGAACTCGGCTGCACCGAATCCAGCCGCGCGGCAAGCACAATGCCGGCAAGACCCGCAAGCACGCCGCAGATGGCGTAGACCCAGTTGGTCAGCGACTTCACCGGAATGCCGGAGAGCCGCGCCACCTCGGCGCTGCCGCCGATGGCGTAAAGGCTGCGGCCGGTGGCGCGGTAGTTGAGGAAGATGGCGAAGACGATCGCCAGCACCATCATCACCCCGACTGTGACCGACAGGAAGCCGAAATGGCGGATGATCGACAGGCTGGTGAACCAGTCGGGAAAGCCGACGATCTGCGAACCGTCGGTGATCATGTTGGCAAGGCCGCGCGCCACCGACATCATCGCCAGCGTCGCGATGAACGGCGGCAGCCGGGTGACGGTCACCAGCAGGCCGGACACCAGTCCGCAAAGGCCGGCGACGACCAGTGCTGCAACGACGCCGGCGGCAAGGCCGAGATTGAGATAGTCGGGGTGGGCGACGAAGCCCATCACCATGGCGGCCAGCGCCAGCACCGAGCCGACCGAGAGATCGATGCCGCCGATCAGGATCACCAGCGTCATGCCGATTGCCATGATGCCGAGCACGGTGATCTGGTCGAGTACGTTGAGGATGTTGCGCATGGTGAGGAACGTGTCGGTGGTCAACGTCAACGCCAGGCAAAGCAGCAGCAGCCCGATCAGCGGCCCCATGGTTCCGGCAAACAGCGCCGAAAGCTTCGCGGCCGTCGCACCTTGAGTGCCGGGCGCGGCTTTCAACTCGCCAGCCTTCGACTCGCTTGCATCATTACTCACGGCCACTTCGTCTCCTCCGTCAGCGAAACGGCGATGGCCTGCCGTCCGCTCTTGTTCACCAGGCACCTCCCTGTGAACAATTTATCTTTGATATGCAATTTTGTTCAGCTAAACTGTTCATTAGAAAATTGTCAAGAGCCGTTGCGCCATTCGGCGGTGGTTTGCGCCACCGGGCGGTTTGTCCTAGGGAAGGCCAGGGGGTGGCGCTTGCGGAAAGATTTCCGAAATTTGCCGCGGGAGGGCAAAAGATGGCGACCGTCGAAAACGAGAAGGCCTCGCGCTTCCCCGATGCCGAGCTCAAGGCCCGGGCCGCCTGGCATTACTATGTCGAAGGTCTGACGCAAGAGCGCATTTCCGAGATCCTCGGCGTCGGCCGCATCAAGGTGCACCGCATTCTCTCCGCTGCGCGAGAGGAGGGCATCGTGCAGTTCCGCATTCGCGACAGTGTCGTCGAATGCGTGCAGCTCGAGGAGAGCCTGAAGCAGCGTTTCGGGCTCAGCCAGGCGGTCGTGGTGCCATCAGCCGCTGATCGCAGCAACGCGCCGCTGATGATCGGCCACGCGGCTGCCGCCTATCTCGCCGACAATGTGAATGCCGGCGACGTCATTGCGCTGGGCTGGGGCCGCACGCTGAAATTCGCCATCAACGAATTGCCGAGGCGGCCGATCGCCAGGACGACGGTCGTCTCGATGCTCGGCGGCCTCACCCACGCGCAGCCGCTCAACCCGACCGAAAGCGCCTGGGAGTTCGCCGAAAAGATCGGCGCTGAATGTTTCCTGCTGCCGGTGCCGGTCTATGCCGACAAGCCGGAACAGCGCGATGCCTTCATGAGCCAGCGCAGCGTCCAGGATGTCGTCTTCCGCGCGCGCCGCGCCAACATCGCCGTGCTCAGCGTCGGCTCGTTTTCCAAGGACAGCCCGATCGCCAATTACGGCTTCATCAAGCCGAGCGAACTTGAGGAACTGCAGGCCGCCGGCGCGGTCGGAGACCTCTTGTGCCATTTCATCGACGCCGAGGGCCACCCGGTCGACCATGAGGTCAACCGCCGCGTCTGCGCCTATCCGCTGCAGGATTTGTCCGATATTCCGAGCATCATACTGGTTTCAGGTGGTCAGGAGAAGGTCGCTGTGATGCGCGCGGCGCTGGCCAACACCAGGATTTCGGTGCTGATCACCGATGAGGATGCGGCCAAAGGCCTGCTCAATCGTTGAGCGCTGTCCGGCGTCGGTCAGAATTCGCAGGGCTCCGGACGACTGTCGTCCGACCAGTCGGCCAGTGCGATCGGCACGAATTTTCCCGCGACCGGTTTGCCGTCGTCCAGGTCCTTTGAGGCAACGCCTCTGCCGGTGAGAAAATTGATGTCGCAACCGCCCAGCGTCGTCTCGACCGAGCCGTCGGCTTTCTGAACATTCCAGTCCCAGTCGCGACTGTAGCCGGCGACAAGGAATTTACCGCCGCGCCAGACGATGGTCAGCGTTGTATCCCATGATTTGTTGGCGCCGCAGCCGAAGCACGAGGTGACGACAAGCGATCCCTTGCCCTTGCTTTCGAGCCCGAGAATACGGTCCTGCGTCAGCGCCTTTTTGACAAAGTCAGGCTTGCGCGAAGGATCGAGCTTTCCTTCGCCGGCAGCCAGATAGATCGAGAGATCCGCCAGCCCGGTGTCGGAATCCGCCGCGATCGCGGCCCGATCCATCCTGCCGTCATTGTCCATGTCGAGCGTGACCTCGAAGGGCGGCTCGTCCTGCGCACGCGCCGTCATCGGAGCTGCCGCAAGCGCGACAATCCAGGGCAGGGCGGCAAGGTGAAATACTGCTTTCATGAGCCCGATGAGTCTAGCATTGGCCGGGCAGGACGCAAAATCGGCAAGCTGGGCAGGTTGGGCATGGGAGCCTCACGCAGGCAAGCTGCGCTTGAACTCAGATCGCACCGAGCCGCGCGTGGATGTCGCGTGTCGCGTGATAGAGGTCGCGGTAGATCGCCTTGCGCGCCCGGTAAGCCGGCACCAGCGTCATATCCGGATCGACACGCCTGGCCGGCGCCGCCGCCATTGCCTTGGCGGCGTCTTCCGCCGAGGCGAACCAGCCGATCGCCGAAGCAGCCAGCATGGCCGCGCCAAGGGCCGCCGCCTCGTTGACCGGCGACACGAACAGCGGCCGCTCCAGCACGCTGGCCATGATCTTCATCAGCAGCGCCGAATTGGTGCCGCCGCCGGCGGAAATCATCTCTCCCGACTTGCCGCCGCTTTCGGCCTCCATCGCCTCGCTGGCGATGGCCTGCTCCAAAGCGATGCCTTCCAGCGTGGCGCGGAAGAGATGCCTGGGCTCATGGTCGAGCGACAGGCCAACAACGGCGCCGCGCGCCGCGCCATCCCAATAGGGGCTCATGACGCCGGCCCAATAGGGCATGACCAAAAGACCGTCGCCGCCGGCCGCAACATCGACCGCACCCTTCTCCAGTTCTGCCGCGGAAGACGCGCCGGTGGTGCGCACGATCCAGTCGACCAGTTGCATGCCCGAGCGCAGCACGGTTTCCAGCATGAAGCCGGAGCCGGTCGGCGAGACCAGCGTGCGAAACGCATCCGAAGTGGTGACCGTGCCGGAATAGCAGCCGCTGACGACGCCGGAGCCGAGCGAGAGATAGCTCCTGCCGGCACCATAGACGCCCATGCCGAGACCCATGGCCTGGCCATCGCCGGCGCCGGCGACAATTGGCGTGCCCGCTTTGAGGCCAGTCAGCTGGGCAATGCTTTCGGCAAGGCCGCCGCAGATTTCGCCTGGGCCGATCAGCGCCGGCAACTGCCGTGGCTGCAACCCTGCAGCCGAGACAAGCTCAGGGTGCCATTCGCCTGTCGTGACATCGAGCAAGCCGAGCGGGTCGGCACTTGCCGTGCTGGTTACCAGCCGTGCGGTCAGCCGGTGAACGAAGAAGCCATGAACATCGACCAGGGCGGCGGCGTTGGCCAGCACCTGCGGCTGGTGTTCCGCCAGCCAGGCGATGGCATAGAGCGCCGGCGTCGGATCCGGCGGCTTGCCGCTCCAGTCGCGGATCGTCTCGCGGCCAAGCTCGGCCGACAGCTTGGCGACTTGAGGCCGGGCGCGCTCGTCAAGCCACAGGATCGCCGGGATGAGCGGCGTGCCGGCCTGATCGATCAGGGTGAAGGTCTCGCGCTGATGGGCTATGGCAATTGCCGCCACGCGCGCGGCGCCGACCTTGTCGGCAACCTGCTTCAGCGCACTGATAAGGGCTGCCCACCAATGTTCGGCATCCTGCTCGAAATGGCCGGGCTTAGGATTGGCCAGCGGATAGGCCTCGCGCGCCTGGAACAGCTCCGCGCCGTCGCCGGTGAAGGCGATCGCCTTCACCGCCGTCGTCGAGGCATCGATCCCGATAACGACATCGTCCATCACAGGGAGATCCCGAAGGTTCAGGCGGCGTTGGTCACAAACTGTCCATCCGACTGGTCTAGACGGCGGCGGATCTGCGTTATCACCATCGAATCGTCGGGTACACAATTTTCATAGGTAAGGAAGTCGCCGGTCTTGACCGGCTTGACCACCTTGGCGCGTTCGGCAATCCCGAGCGGCAGCGCGCCCTTGGCGCGGGCGTCCTCCCAGGTCATGGCGAAGCCGCGATAGTCGTTCTCGCCGATCATGCCGAGCGATTGGCCCGCGCCGAGATCGCTCTTGGCCACCGCCACCGCTTCGGCGACCGGATGGTCGAGGGGCTCCATGTCGGCGCGTTTGTAGACAACGGCGCGCGCCGCCGACAGTGGCACTTCAAGGCTTGTCAGGTGATAGGGACGGTAGATCGTGAAATAGGGGCCCTTGCCGACCTTGAGGTCGACCATGCGCTCCAGCACGCGCGGATGCCTCGTTTCGATGATGCAGAACACGCCGGGCGCCACGCCCTTGCCGATAGAATAGTCCACCACGCCCTTGCGGTGCAGCACGCCGCCATCCTCGCGCGGGCAAAGCACGCTGGCCAGTTCCTCCAGCGTCGCCGTCGGGCCGTGCATGCCCGGCACGTCGGGCACCAGCCCGGTGGCGTTGGCGATAGCCACCATCTCGATCGCCGTCTTGGAACCGTCGACGAACTCGACCAGCATGCGCGCATTCATGTTGCGCTCGGCCGCTTCCTTCTCGTAGTCGGCGGGCATGGCGTCGATCTTGAGCGGGTTGTTTTTGCCCTTGCCGGCGGCGATGATGTTGAAGCCGAGGCTCTTGGCGAAGCCGATGATCTCCAGCGTGCAGGCGGGTTCGTCGCCGGCCGCACCGGTGTAGACCACGCCGGCCTTGCGCGCTTCCTCCTTGAGGAAGCGGCCGATCGTAATGTCCGCCTCGACATTGAGCATAACGATGTGCTTGCCGTTCTTCATCACTTCGAGCGCAAACAGCGTGCCGATGTTGGGATTGCCTGTCGCGTCGATGATGACATCAATGCGGCCGGCCGCGGCCAGCGCATGCAGATCTTCGGTGACAGCGATCTTGCCGGCCTCGATGGCGCGGTCGATGGCAGAGGCGTTCGCAGCCTGGACGATGTCGGAGCGGTCATGGCCGGCGAGCAGTGCGGCATCGATCGCCGCTTGCGGCCGCACCTCGGAAATGGCACCGATCCGCATGCCCGGCATCAGCGCCACCTGGACGACGATGTCGGTGCCCATCTGCCCGGCGCCGGCGAGTCCGATGGTGATGGGCCCTTGGGCTTCAGCGCGCTGCAGAAGTTCCGCTGCAAATTGCGGATGGGCCATATCGCTTCCTCCAGTCACGACGCGCCGCAGCGTCAAATCATCATTTTGAACATTCCTATTTCCATCTGAAAAATATTTCAACCCACAAATCGGAGAATGGCTGCAGGACCAAATCTCCCACGGAGGATTCGTGGGGTGACAGCTTCATGCTGCGCTTGATCTCAGCCGATCTCTAGGAAAGGCTTGCCGAGCAGGTCGGGCACGACATCGATGCCGAGGCCGGGCCCGTCGGGAATGCCCATGTGGCTGCCGGTGACCGGTGGGGCGTTGGAGGCCGTGCGCACCGTCACCCACTCATGGAAGGCGATGGCGTGCAGCCGGCGTTCTTCCGGCGTCGACAGCGACAGATGCGCCATCGCCGCCGTGTCGATCTCGGCGCCGCCCGTATCCTCGACGGTGATCATGAAACCGAGATCGACGGCGACGTCGCGGATTTGCCTTGTCCTGGTTACGCCGCCAAGCCGCGAGATCTTCAGCGTCAGCCCGTCGGCGGCGCCCAGGCGATGGATTTCCAGCATCGCCTCGAGCGAGATGACGCTCTCGTCCAGCACCATCGGCTTGTCGAGCATGCGGCGCACCGACATGTTCTCCTCGATCGTCGTGCAGGGCTGCTCGAACGTGTAGTCGATCCCGCGCGTTGCATCGGCGAACTGCCGCGCCTGGTAGGGTGTCCAGCCGGCATTGGCGTCGCAGAAAATCACCGTGCCTTTCGGCACGGCCGAAGCGACTGCGCTCACCCGCTCGATGTCTTCATGCACATTGCCGCCGACCTTGACCTGCAGCCGGCGGCAGCCCTGGGCGATGATCTTTTTGGCCAGTGCCGCCATCTGGTCGAGCGTGCCGTGGGTGACGACGCGGTAGGTCTCCGCCATGTCGCTCTCGCGGCCGCCAAGCATGGTCACCAGCGGCACGTCGGCGGCGCGGGCGGCCAGATCCCAGCAGGCCATGTCGAGCGCCGACTTGATGTAGGGATGGCCTTTGAACACCGTATCCATCAGCCGGCCGATGCCGGCGAGGCCACGCGGGTCCTGGCCGATCAGGTGCGGCGCGATCTCGACCACGCCCGCGCGCGTTCCCGCCGGAAACGCGGCCGAATAGAAATTGCCGAGCGGCGCCATCTCGCCCCAGCCGGTTACGCCGCTGTCGGAGGTGATGGCGACGATCACCGCATCGAAGCAGTCTGCAACCCGCCCCTTGGACATGCGGTAGGGCCCGTCCACGAAGGGCTGCACGACGCGATAGGCCTTGATGGTTTTGATCTGCACTTGTCTGTCCGTTGTCTCTAGGCGTTGAGGAGGGTCAGCCCTTCGATGTTCCGCTGATCGAGGCCACGCGCATAGGCAAGCAGCTCTTCGAAATCGAGGTCGATATGCTCGCGCGCATGGCGCTGGGCAGCGCGCATGTCGGCGCCCTTCAAGAGCCGCACATAGGGTTCGTGGAGATCTTCGGCCGGCACCGGCTCGTTGCGGGCCCGCTGGTGCAGGGCAAAGTACATCTGCAGCCGGCTGGTCAGCCGCTGCCATGTTTCCAGCAGCACCGAATTGTCGGCCCATTCATAGATCAGCCCGTGCAATTGCAGTGCGGTCTCGATCTGGCGGGTGGTGTCGCGCGCGCGCGTTGCCTGCTTCACCGCTTCGTGGCGGCGGTCGAGTTCATCGAAGAAGCGCTGGTCGCGCAGCTTCCATGTCCGCTCGATGGCGAATTCATCGAGCACCTTGTTCAGCGAGTAGGCGTCGTCAATGTCCTTGGCGGTGACATCGATGACGAAGGTGCCGGCATAGGGAATGCTGGTCAGGATGCCTTCCTGCACCAACTCGCGCATAGCTTCGCGCAAAGGCGCGCGGCTGACCCGCATCTGCTCAGCGATCCTCAGCTCGCTCAGCTTTTGGCCGGGTTCCAGCTGGCCGATCAGGATCGCCCGCCGCAACAGCGCAACGATCTCGGCTCGGCGTGTCGTATCCGCGATCGGATTGAAGTCCAGCTTGGCCATTCCGTCACTCCAGTGAGAGCCGGAAACAGACAAGCAGATTGTCGACAATCCTACAATATGTCTATTCCGGATTCTTGTGCCTTGCGGTTACTCCAAAAACGGCGTGCGGCGCTCCATAAAAAAACGGCGCCCTCGGCGTGGAAGCCGAAGGCGCCGCAGGACCGGGGCTGATGGGGGTTATCAGCTGGCCGGTTTCTCCTGGGGCAACGGCGAGATCGGCATTCCTGGTCCGATCTTCTGCAGATTGCCCGTTATCACCTGGTCGCCTTCGGCAACGCCGCTGAGNGATCGGCATTCCTGGTCCGATCTTCTGCAGATTGCCCGTTATCACCTGGTCGCCTTCGGCAACGCCGCTGAGGACCGCCACAAGGTCGCCGCTGGTCGCGCCAAGCGAGACGATGCGCTGGTCGACCGTGTTGCCCTTGCCGACGACATAGACATATTTGCCGAGCTGGCTCGAACCCAGCGCCACCTGCGGCACCATCAGCGCGTCGGGCAGCTGCTTGATGTGCAGCCGCACGCGGACATACTGGCCCGGCAGCAGCGAGAACTTCGCATTGCCGATGGTGGCGCGCGCCGTAATCGTGCCGGTCGAGTGGTCGACCGTGTTGTCGATGAAGGTGAGTTCGCCCTTCTGGCTGGCTTCGGTCTCGCCGGGGAGCAGCACCTCGACCTCGATCGGGCCGGCGGCGCGGGCCTGTTCGATTTCGGCCAGGTCCGTCTCGCTCGGATTGAAGGTGACGTAGATCGGGTCGAGCTGCACCAGCGTGTTCAGCACCGTGCCGGCGACGCTGACCAGCGTGCCGACCGAAGCCTGGTTGCGGCCGACGCGGCCGGCAAACGGAGCGTGGATTTCGGCGTAGCTCAAATTGAGCTCGGCCGTGCGCACCGCCGCCTGGTTGACGGCAAGCGACGCTTCGGCCTGGCGCAAGGTGCTCGTACGCTGGTCGAACCCATCCTTGGCCAGATAGCCGCTCTTGGCGAGTTCGGAGCCGCGGCCGAGATTGGAGCGCGCATAGTCGAGGCTCGCCTGGTCGCGCTGCACTTCGGCCTTGGCCTGGTCGAGAGCCGCCTTGAAGTCGTCAGGCGAGATCTTGTAGAGCAGATCACCCTGGCGCACATCCGCGCCGTCCTTAGCCGTCTGCTCCTGCAGATAGCCGGGCACGCGGGCCTGCAAGGTGACGCTGCGGATCGCCTCGATGCGGGCGGCGTAGTCAAGGTAGATCGGGATCGTCTTCTTGACCACGCTCGTCACCGGCACCGGCATGACGAATGCCGCAGGTGCTGCCGTCGCTGCCGCCGTGCCGGCATTGAGGCTGAGATTGCCCATGTCGAGGAAGTGGACGCTTGCCACCGAGATCGCTCCCAGGGCGACGGCCGTTCCCAAAGCTATTTTCCATTTACGCATTTTGGTCTCCAATTCTATTCGGCTGCTTCGGCCAGGCGCATCGGCGCTGGTTCGGCAGTCGGTTCATTATTGTCCTGGTCATGAGCAGCGTTGGGTTCGCTGCGCACGCGGCGTTCGCGCAGCTGTTCGATGACCGCGTAGAAGACTGGCACGAACACCAGCGACAGGATGGTCGCCGCGACCATGCCGCCAAACACGGTGGTGCCGATCGACTGCCGGCTTGCCGCACCCGCACCCGTCGCAAACATCAGCGGCAGCACGCCGAGGATGAAGGCGAAGGCCGTCATCAGGATCGGCCGCAGCCTCAGCCGCGCAGCTTCCATTGCCGCGTCGACAATGCTCAGTCCCTCCTCGCGCCGCCGCCTTGCAAACTCGACGATCAGGATCGCGTTCTTGGCGGCGAGGCCGATCAGCATGACGAAGCCGATCTGCGAGTAGACGTCGATCTGCATGCCGCGCAAGAACAGGGCTGCGAAGGCGCCGAACAGGGCCAGTGGCACCGCCAGCAGCACCATGAACGGCATCGCCCAGCTCTCATACTGCATCGCCAGGATCAGGAAGACGAAGACGATGGCGAGGCCGAAGACGACCGACGCGATCGATCCTGCCTTGAGCTCCTGGAAGGTGATGCCGGTCCATTCGAAACCGAAATCCCTGGGCAAAGCGGTGGCGGCGGCCCGTTCCATCGCGGCAACCGCCTGGCCCGACGAGAAGCCGGGGGCTGCGCCGCCATTGATCGTGGCCGAGGCGTTGTTGTTGTAGTGCGGCACGGTTTCCGGGCCGACGAACGGCACCAGTTTGCCCAGTGTGCTCAGCGGCACCATGCCGCCGGAGGCGTTGCGCACATAGAGCCGCGAAAGGTCGCCTGCGTCGGCACGTGCATCCTTGTCGGCCTGGATGGTCACCCGGAAGGTGCGGCCGAACAGGTTGAAGTCGTTGACGTAGAGCGAGCCGAGATAGATCTGCAGCGTGTTGAAGACGTCGGGCAGGTTGAGGCCGAGCAGTTTGGCCTTGCTGCGGTCGAGGTCGTAGTTGAACTGCGGCGTCGAGGTCGAGAACGGCGAGAACAGCTGCTGCGGGTTGATTTCCGGCTGCTTGCGCGCCTCGGCGATCACGGCTTGCGTCGCGTCGTTGAGGGCTGAACTGCCGCGCCCGGTGAGATCCTCGACGACGAATTCGAAGCCGCCCGTGGTGCCGATACCCGGGATCGAAGGCGGATCGAAGGACAGCGCGAAGGCTTCCGGAATCTGCATCAGCTTGCCGCGCACATCGGAGACGAGCTTGGACGCGCTCTGGTCGGGGCCGCGCTCCTCCCACGGCTTCAGGATGGCGAACTCGACAGCCGAGTTCGACTGCGCCGCACTGGTCAGGAAGTTCAGGCCGCTGATCGAGCCGACAATCTCGACGCCGGGTGTTGCCTGCAATATGTCGCGCGCTTTCTGCGCCACCGCATCGGTGCGTTCCAGCGAGGCGCCGTCAGGCAGCTGGATGACGACGAAGAAGTAACCCTGGTCCTCGACCGGAAGGAAGGTCGAGGGCAACTTCTGCCAGACGAAGTAGGTGGCCACCAGGCCGGCCGCGAACAGACCGAGCATGATCCAGCGCAGCCGGATGAGGATACGCACGCCGTGCGCATACGCATGCGACAGTCTGTCGAAGCCCGTGTTGAACCAGCGGAACGGGGCGAACTGCGTCTCGCCGCGATGGCGCAGGAAGGCGGCGCTCAGCGCCGGGCTGAGCGTCAGCGAGTTGAAGGCGGATATGCCGACCGAAATCGCCACCGTCAGCGCGAACTGATTGTAGAGCTTGCCGGAGACGCCGGGAATGAAGGCAACGGGCACGAAGACGGCCATCAGCACCGCGGTGGTGGCGATGATCGGTCCGGTGACCTCGGCCATCGCGGCCTTGGTCGCCGCCAGCGGTTTGAGGCCCGCCTCCAATTGTCGCTCGACATTTTCGACCACCACGATGGCGTCGTCGACGACGAGGCCGATGGCCAGCACCATGCCGAGCAGGGAGAGCATGTTGAGTGAGAAGCCCATCATTTCCATGACGACCATCGTCGCCACCAGCGACACCGGAATGGCGATGGTCGGGATGATCGTCGTGCGCCAGCTCTGCAGGAAGATGAACACCACGGCCACGACCAGCACCAGCGCTTCGCCAAGCGTGATCAGCACGTCATGCATCGATGCCGACACGAAGCGCGTGGTGTCGTAGTGCATGGCGTAGCTGACGCCCTTGGGGAAACGGGCCGACAGTTCCTGCATCTTGTCCTTGACGTGCTGCTGCAGATCGAGCGCGTTGGAACCCGGCATCTGGTAGACGGCCAGCACCACCGTCGGGTCCTTGCCGAAGAAGGCCGACGACGAATATTGCAGTGCGCCGAGCTCGATGCGGGCGACGTCGCGCAGTCGCACCAGCGACCCGGTGCCGGTGTTGGCGCGCACGACGATGTCGCCGAACTCCTTGGGGTCGCTCAGGCGGCCGACGGCGTTGACCTGCATCTCGAAGGCGGTGCCGGCGGGCGCCGGTGACTGGCCGATCTTGCCGGCCGCCACCTGGACGTTCTGCTCCGAGATGGCGTTCTGGACGTCGACAGCGGTGATGCCGAGATTGGCCAGCTTGTCCGGATCGAGCCAGACGCGCATCGAGTAGCGGCGCTCGCCGAATATCTGGACGTCGCCGACGCCAGGCAGCCGCTTCAGCGGATCGACGACCTGCAGATAGGCGAGGTTGCTCAGCGCCACCGGATCGACCGAACTGTCGGGCGAGGTCAGGTTGACGATGAGGACGAAATTCGGGTTCTGCTTCTTGATCGTCACGCCGCCCTGGTTGACGATCGCCGGCAGCGAGGAGGCCGCTTGCGAGACGCGGTTCTGAACGTCGACGGCAGCGGTGCTCAAGGAATAGCCGACATCGAAGGTGATGGTGATGGTCGAGGAGCCGTCATTGGAGCTCGACGACGACATGTAAGTCATGCCTTCGACGCCGTTGATCTGCTGTTCCAGCGGCGTCGTCACCGTATCGGCGACCACTTGCGCGCTGGCGCCCGGATAATGCGCGCTGACCACGACCTGCGGCGGCGTGATGTCGGGAAACTGCGAAACCGGCAAAAGGAAATAACAAATCGTCCCGGCGAGCACCATGATGATGGCGATGGCCGAGGCGAAGATCGGACGATGGATGAAATAATTTACCACGACACGCAAACCTCTTTAGAAGAACCGGCCTCTTTAAAAGAATGGGCAGACCGGGACAGCCGCCTGCTGCGCACCGAACCCGGGTCCTGCAAAAAATACGAAGACGGCGCCGCGCCGCTGAGGCCCTGCTCATCGGCAACGGTCCTCAGCATCGCTTCGAAGGCGCGCGGGTTGACGCGGTCCGCTTTCATCACCAGCCGGATCATCGGATCCCGGATGGCTTCATCGATGGTCAAATCCTTGCGCTGCGACATTGGAGCGTCTCCATTCCAGCGGCCCGCATCGGATGATCGCGAACCGGTTTTCATCTCTTCACCGGCCGGAGCCGCATGACCTGCAATTTTCACCCTTTGTGATCTGGCAGGACCAGTTCACGGCCTTGTTATTGACGGAAGGCTACATAGGTGTTACCAGTAAGTAACATTCGGATAGTTACAGACCGGTAACACCCTAGTCAAGAGGTGAACCGAATTTTTAGGGAGACAAGGAGACTGCGATGGCAGACGGCATTACGGATCGCGTGCGTCCCCGGGATCGAATCCTGGAGACGGCGCAGGACATGTTTCACAAACATGGCATCAAGGGCGTCGGCGTAGACGCCATCACGGAAGCCGCCGGCACCAACAAGATGACGCTCTACCGTCATTTTGAGTCGAAGGACGAACTGATCGTCCAGTGCCTGCGCGCGTCGGCGGCTAAAGGCGCCGCGATGTGGGACCAATTCGAGGCTGAACATCCCGGCGACAAGCTCGCCCAGTTGCATGCCTGGATTCGCATGGCCGCTGCTTGCCTGGCGGCTGACGGTCGCGGCTGCGACATGGCCAATGCCGCCGCCGAATTGACCGAGCCGGACCATCCCGCCAGGAGCGTGATCAAGGAGCTCAAGAGCGCTCAGCGCGATCGCCTCGTTGCGCTGTGCCGGGATGCGGGCATCGGTCAGGCCGAGCTTCTGGCCGATACGCTGTCGCTGCTGTTCGAAGGGGCGCGCGTCAGCGTGCAGACCATGGGCTGCCAGGGCCCCAGCACGCAGTTCGTGCGCATGGCTGAAGGCCTGATCAGCTCTTTCAGGGCGCGCTGAATTCCAGCTTTCGGAGTTGAGGAGTCCCCATCATCCGGCGGGGCTTTTGGCTATTCTCCGAACTTGCCCGTCAACTCTAATTTAGATTCATTTGAGAACGAAAAAAGCCCGCTGCCGGGAGGAGGTGGCAGCGGGCTCGATTTCGAACGAGATGCGGGAGGAGGTGCACCGCGCTCAGCGTCGGCATCGCATCTGGGAGGAGTAGATGGCCGACACCCAGATGAGTACGGGTTGCCCAATGATTCGGCAACAATGAAAGTTGCATGGCTGCTGTGCAGATTTGCGGCATCTACCCCGACTTGTCGTACAAATCGGAGAAATCGCCACGGCGCGACTTCACTGCACCGGCACGTTTTCCTTGAAGATCAGCCGTGGCTCGATGAACTTCTTCGTCAGGTATGGCGCGGCGGATGCGATCGAGCCAAGCAGGCGGATCACAGATTGCTCCGCGATCAGCCGCGCATTCTGGTCGATGACGACATCGGCGAGGTCGTCGACGAGATAGCCGCGCGTTTCCTTGGTCAGGTCGTGGCAGATGAAGACCGGCTTCTTCTTTGGCTTGGCCTCGAGCAGCGCTCTCGCCACACCTGAGCGCCCGGCGCCGACGCAATAGATGCCGAGCAGTTCCGGCTCGTTGTGCAGCGCCTGCATCGTTGCGGTGTAGCTGCCCTCCGGTTCGTCATTGATCTCGACCGCACTCGAAACCGTGAGATTGGGGAATTCCTCTGTCAGCACCGACCGAAAGCCCATTTCTCGCTCCTCGTGCCCGCGATAGGAACGCGAGCCGACGACCATCGCCAGATGACCCTGGCGGCCATTGAGGAAGCGCCCCATCAACAGCGCCGCCGTGCGTCCGGCAACCCGGTTGTCGATGCCGACATAGGCCGAACGCGGGGCGGCTGGAACGTCGGAGACCAGCGTGACAAGGCGGATGCCTGCCTCGACCACATCGCGCAATATGTTGCGCGTTCGCGGATGATCGACGGCAATGACGCCGACACCATTGGCCTTCAGCGACAGATTTTCAACCGCCGCCTGCAGCGCTGCCGGCGAGATGCCGCCGAGATTGTGGATCCGGCACGAGGCGACCAGCGGCAGGCGCCCCGCATAGTCCTCGATGTGCCCGGCGAGGTCGATCATGAAACCGTTGGCGCCGATCGGCAGGAAGAATTCAAGATGCGCCGGCCGCGACGGCAGCGTCACCTGATCGACCACCGGCAAATAGCCGAGCTGCTTGGCCGCCTCCATCACCCGTTGGCGGTTGGCGGCGCTCGCGCCGGCCCGGTTGTTCAGAACCCGGTCGACGGTCGCGGTCGACAGGCCGCAGCTCCTGGCTATGTCGGCAACGGTGGCTTTCATGGCTGTAGTCATAGAGCATGATCCCGAAAAGTGGGAACCGGTTTTCTCGGACAAACGGGAACCGTTTTGTCAAAGGGTCATGCTCTACAACGAGTTAGAGCGGATGCGTTTCCGTGCCAGACGGCGCGAAGACGGTTCAGCCGTGCGATGGCCCGCCTTCGATGATGGCGTCGCGGATCTCCTTGTCGGACATCCCGGTGATGATGCGTTCGACCTCGGCCACGCTGGTCTTCTTCGGGTCGATGTCGTCGGCCACCACCTTGCCCCGGCGCATGACGACGATGCGGTCAACCACCTGGAAGACATGGTGGATGTTGTGGGCGATGAAGATGCAGGAATGCCCGGAATCGCGCGCGTTGCGCACGAAGCTCAGCACGCCTTGCGTCTCGGCGACGCCCAGATTGTTGGTCGGCTCGTCGAGGATGATCAGGTCGCTGTCGAAGTGCATGGCGCGCGCGATGGCGACGGCCTGCCGCTCGCCGCCGGACAGGGAGCCGATCGGCGTCGTCGGCGGGATGTTCTTGGAGATGCCGACCTGTTTCAACAGGTCGCGGGCGACATTGTTCATCGCCTCCTGGTCCATGCGGTTCAAAAAGCGCGGCGGTTTGATCGGCTCGCGGCCGAGGAACAGGTTGCGCGCGATCGACAGCTGCGTCACCAGTGCCGAATCCTGGTAGATCGTCTCGATGCCGTGCGCGATGGCGTCGCTGGTGCTGCGCAGATTGACCTTCTTGCCGCGGATGAAAATGTCGCCGCTGGTCAGCGGCACCGCCCCCGACAACACCTTGATCAGCGTCGATTTGCCGGCGCCATTGTCGCCGAGCAGGCCGACGATCTCCCTTTCGTTGACATGAAAATTGGCGTCTTCGAGCGCCTGCACGCGCCCGTAGGACTTTTTGATGTTGGACATGCGGATGAGCGGTTCAGCCATGGTTCTAGGTCCCTGCCTGATGCCGGCGTTCCAGCCATGAGTGCAGCGCCATCATGCCGAGGATGATGGCGCCGATGAAGATGTTGTAGGCCAGCCCGGGCACCCCGATCAGCACGATGCCGTTGCGCATGACGCGCAGGATGAGGATGCCGAGCACCGTGCCGATGATGGTGCCGCGCCCACCGGTCAGCGCCGTGCCGCCGATCACCACCATGGCGATGACTTCGAGCTCGTAGCCGGTGCCGCTGTTGGGGTTGGCGGCCGACGTGCGCAGCGACGAGATGACGCCGGCAAGCGAAGCCATCACCGACGACAGCACGAACAGGCCGATCTTGACGCCGCTGACGTTGACGCCGCGCGCCCTTGCGGCGCCTGGATTGCCGCCGGCTGCCTGGATCCAGTTGCCGGTCCGGCTTTGCGTCAGCACGTAGCCCAGTGCGATGGCCGCCGCGATGAACCAGAAGAGCGACATGTAGATGCGGAACGGGCCGATGAAGAAATCACCGACCAGCGCTTCGGCCAGCCAGCTGCCCTCGGCGCTCCACGTCCGCTGCGGAAAGCCGTCGGTGACGAACAGCGCGGTGCCGCGCACCACCAGCAGCATGCCGAGCGTCACCAGGAAGGATGGGATTTTCAGCTGCGTGACGAACCAGCCATTGACCAGGCCGATGAAGGCCGCGATCAGCAGCGCGGCGAGGAAGCCGACCTCCAGCGAGGTCAGGCCGCTGTTGAACAGCGTCCACATCAGCACCGGCGAAAAGCCGAACAGCGAGCCGACCGACAGATCGAATTCACCCGACGTCATCAACAGCGTCATCGCCAGCGCGATCAGCCCGAGCTCGACGGTGAAGGCCAGCGTGTTGGAGATGTTCTGCGGCGACAGGAAATCGTGGTTGATGCTCCAGAACACCGCGATTTCGACGATGAGCAGAACGAAGGGCCCGAATTCCGGCCTCGCGATCAGGCGTTGGATGAGCGAACGGTTTTCCACTGATAACCCGCGACAGGAAGGGAAAGGCTGAACCTCGCACGTCGTGCGAAGGGTTCGGCGAAAAAGGAAAAAGACAGTCGCGACCGCGGCTGCGGCCGCGACTGTTGAAGGTCTGGGTTATTTACCGGACAGGATGTCGTCGTAGACCTGCGCGGTGTCCTTTTCATAGAGCGCGCCGGTGATGACGTTGAAGCCCGGGGGAATGCCTGACGCCGCCATGTTGGCCAGCGACAGAGCGACATAGCTGGTCGCCTGCGGGTCCTGCCACTGGCCGGCATTGACGTAGCCGGTCAGCACTTCCTGGGTGGTGTCGAGCGAGTTGCCCCAGCCGACGACCGGGATTTCGCCCGGCTTGATGCCGGCCTGGTCGAACACCCGCTTGATCGAGCCGGTGACCAGATCGCCGAGGCCAATGATTGCCTTGACCTTGGCCTTGTTGGCGGTGAGATAGTCGACCATGCGGTTGATGGCTTCGGCCTGGTCGAGGGTCGCTTCGGTGATCTCATAGGTGATCCCCAGCGGTTCGAAGACGCTCTTGATGCCTTCCTCTTCCTGGACGCCGTAGGTGGCGCCGGGGATTTCGACCGGCATCCAGACGAAGTCGCCCTTCTTCACCAGGCCCTTGTCGACCAGATATTGCGCCCAGTGCTTGCCGAAGGTGACGTTGTCGCCGCCGACATAGGCGTCGAACCTTGCCTTGGGATCGGGCGTGTTGAAGTTGATGATCGGGATCTTGGCCGTGTTGGCTTCCTTGGCGATTTCGATCAGGCTGCCCGGATCGGGGCTGGTGGTGACGATGCCGTCGGCCTTGGCCGAGATCGCGGCGCGCACGGCCTCCTGCTGCGAGGCAACGTCGCCATTGTGGAACGAGGTGTTGACGGTGTTGCCGGTGTCCTTCGCCCATTGCTTGGCGCCGGCCAGGAAGTAGGTCCAGACCGGGTCGGCCGGGCCGCCATGCGAAATCCAGTAGAACGTCTTGGCCTGTGCCGCCGCCGGAACGGCCAGCGCCACAATCAAGCCAAGCACGAGTAATCGTAGCCTCGTCAGCATTTGCTTTCCTCCCATGTTGAAAAACGACCTCCACGTCCGGCGATGATCCGGGCCATGCCCTTGATCCTCTCCTCCTGCCAGCGCCGACCCGGATGCGCAGAGCATCTTCTTTTGCGGCCGATGGCAAGCCTCTATCCGCCCAATGGATGGTGGCGCGATGCAACGCGCCATCAGCGATCCCATCAGATCGCATCAGTTAGAGGGCAATTCCAGGAAAAGTGTGAAACGGTTTTCCGCCCGGAATTGCGTCAAACCAAGAGATAGAGATATTCCCCGGCAAGCAGGCGGGGCTTAAACTCAGGCGCGCGGAATTTCCTGAAAGCGCTCGGCCTGGCGGTTGCGCAGCACCTTGGCCAGCCGGTCGAGCGCGAGCGCCAGCACCATCACCGCGCCGATCACGAACGGGCTCCATGCGGCGTCGACGCCGAACAGGGTCACGCCGCTCAAGATGACCTGGACGATCAGCATGCCGATCACCGCACCGAAGACGGTGCCGCGCCCGCCGGAAAGCGAGGTGCCGCCGATGATCGCCGCGGCAATCGCCATCAGCACGAAACCGCCGCCTTGGTCGACGTCGGTAACGGGAGAGCCAAGCCACAGCGCGCCCGCCAGCCCCGAGACGATGCCCATCAGCACCAGCGTCTGCAGCCGCACAGCACCTGTCGGGATGCCGGCATAGAGCGCCGCCTGCGGATTGCTGCCGACGGCCTGGATCCGGTAGCCGAAGCGGCTGCGGTGAAGCACGAGGTGCATCACCACCGCCATTGCGACGAAGACAAAGACAGCCGTCGGCACAAGGCCGAACAGCTTGCCGTGAACGATCTCAAAGAAGTCGCCGCCTGGGCTGGCCGGAGCTGTCGCTTGCATCTTGACGGCCACCGCCGCCAGGCCCCGGAACATTGCAAAGGTGCCCAGCGTAACGACGATGGCCGGCAGTCGCAGCGCCACCACCAGCAGGCCGTTGATGAGGCCGAGCCCGGCGCCGAGCAGCACGCCGGCAAGGGCGGCAAGCCACGGGTCGATGCCGGCGGCCAGAAGGAATGCGGTGAGAAGGGCCGCGAGATGGAATATCCAGCCGACGGAAAGGTCGATCTCGCGGAGTGCGAGCACGAACACCATGCCGATCGCCAGCATGCCGGGATACGCAGCGGTTTCCAGCAACGACAGCACATTGGCCTCATCGAGGAAATCCGGCCGGGCAAAGCCTGTAATCGCCACAAGGACAACGAGCCCGATGAGCGGCCTGAGTTCGACGGGCAGGCGAAGGCTGCGCCTCGGGTGGGCAGCCGAACCGGCAAGCTGTAGCATGGGATCCAATCGTGTCATGCCATGGCTCCCACGAGTTTCTTTTTCGGCCGCTCCGCCTCCGGCATCTCGCCGGTGGTGGTCAGTTGCAGCACTGTCCTTCGCTTCATCTCGGCGCCGGACAGCTCGCCGGCGACCCGGCCGCGGTGGAAGACAAGGACGCGGTTGCTGAGGTTGGTCAGTTCGGACGGCTCGACCGAACGCAGCAAAACGATACAGCCATTGACCGCCATCTGCCGGATCAGCGCATAGATCTTGCGCTTGGCAGCCGCCTCGATACCGCCAGCCGGATTGTCTAGGAGCAGCACTTGCGGCGCCGTCTCCAGCCATTTGGCGATTACAATCTTCTGCTGATCGCCGGCCAGCAGCGAATTCACCGGCGCGTCCGGCAGGCCCTTGATGCGCAGCGCATCGATCTGCCTTGCGGCGGCGGCGATCGCGGCCTTGGGCGAGTAGCGGCGAGACCCCCAGTTGCGGGCGCCGGTAGCGATGTTGCCTATGTTGAAGGCCAGCGACCGGTCGGCCATCAGGCCGTTGCACAGGCGGTTGGCCGGCACCAGGCCGATGCCGCGCCGCGCCGCTTCGGTCGGATTTCCAGGCAAGCCGTAGCCGTCGGGGAGCCGCACCCTGCCGCTTTGCGCCTTGCGCAGGCCAAACAGCATCTCGAACAGGTGTTCAACGCCTGACCCCTCAAGCCCGGCCAAGCCGAGGATCTCGCCGGAGCGGGCGGTGAAGCTGACGCCGGAAATCCGGCCGCCGCTCAGACCCTCCACCGTGATCCGCGGCCTTATCGTGCTGGCATTGGCCGGCAGTGCAGGCGGGAACAGGCTGCCGCGCTGCTGGCCGATCATGGCGTCGATCACATCGGCTTCGCTCAACGCCGAGCGCCCACTTGTCAGCACGTCACGGCCGTTGCGCATCACGGTGACCTGGTCTGCGATCGCAAACACATCCTCCAGCCGGTGCGAGACATAGAGCACGCTCGTGCCCTTGGCCTTGAGGTCACTTAGTACGGTGAACAGGTGCTCGGTCTGGCGCCGGTCGAGCGCAGAATTCGGTTCATCGAGGATCAGCAGCCTCGGGCCTTCCAGAATTGCGCGGCCGAGTTCGACATATTGCCGTTCGCCCATGCCGAGTTGTCCCACAGGAGCGTGGACATCGACGTCGAGCTTGAGTTGCCGAAGCAAGGTGCGGCTGCGTGCCTCCATCTCGCGCCTGGAGACGAAGCCATTGCGCAACGGCTCGCGATTGACGAACAGATTGGCCAGCACCGAGCGGTCGGCAAACAGGCCGAGCCCCTGGTGGACGACGCCGAAGCTGTGCTTGCGTGCAGCGATCGGGCTGTCGACGGTGACGATCTGGTCGCCGACGCGGATGGTGCCGCTGTTGGGCCGGAGCACGCCGGCAAGCACCTTCACCAGCGTCGACTTTCCGGCGCCGCTTTCACCGACGACAGCATGGATGGTCCCCTGTCCGACAGACAGGTTCATATCCCTGAGCGCGACAACGCCGCCATAACGCATGGCGAGATTGCGCACCGATATCATCGGCAAACCGAGCATGCGATTCGGCCCCCACAGACCGCGCCCCGATCCTGGAGCGAATTTCCGATACAGTCACCCGGATTCCGCTAACAAACGGCTTACAGGGACCGGATACGAACGTTTATCGGCTATCCGTTCGTCCCGCTGCTCCGAAATCAGATCAGGTCGGCCTTGGCGAGGTCCCGCATGAGATGGCTGGCGCCGTAGGTCCAGTGCGGGCAATCGGGCGACAGAAGCACGCGGTTCACCAGCGCCCCGAATTTCTCCGACGAGATGGTGACGATGTCGCCGATCTTGTGGGTGAATCCCTTGCCCTTCTCGCCGCGATCCTTCGACGGCACGAACATGGTGCCGAGATAAAGCGCCAAGCCGTCGGGATACTGGTGGTGCGGCCCCATGGCGGCCGCGACCAGCTCTTCGGGCGAACGGCTGATCTCGGCCATCGAGCTCGCGCCCTCCAGCGAAAACCCGTCCTCGCCCTCGACCTTCAGCCGCACAGTGGCGCGCTTGACATCGTCGATGGAAAAGCTTGCGTCGAACAACCGGATGAAGGGCCCAAGCGAGGCCGAGGCATTGTTGTCCTTGGCCTTGCCGAGCAGCAGCGCCGAGCGTCCCTCGACGTCGCGCAGATTGACGTCGTTGCCGATGGTCGCGCCGACGATCTTGCCGGTGCTGGCGGCGATCATGGCGATCTCCGGCTCGGGGTTGTTCCAGGTGGAGACAGGATGCAGCCCGACATCGGCGCCGAAGCCGACGGACGCCATCGGCTGGCATTTGGTGAAGATCTCGGCGTCGGGGCCGATGCCGACTTCCAGATATTGCGACCAGGCGCCGCGCTGGATGAGCTTGGCCTTGATCTCCATCGCCTCAGGCGAGCCGGGCTTCAGCTTCGACAGATCGTGGCCGATCAGCCCGGCAATGTCGGCGCGGATGGCGTCGGCCTTTTCCGCCGAGCCGCGCGCCTGCTCCTCGATGACGCGTTCGAGCAGGCTGACCACGAAGGTCACGCCCGACGCCTTCACCGCCTGCAGGTCGACAGGCGAGAGCAGATAGGGTTTTGCCGGATCGCGGGTGGCCTGAAAACTGTTGGCGGCGATCGCGTCGAGCGAGCCGATCGGTTCGCCCTTGGCAGAGCGCACGTGTCCGGCCGGATCGGCCATCTCGCAGATGTCGCGCACTGTGGGTGCGGTGGTCGAGGTGACGTCGAAAACGATGCCGTCGCGCACGGTGACCACCAGCGGATGCGAGGCATCGCTTGCCCTGGCTCGGCCGATGAAGAGCCCGTCGGCGGGAAGCTGCGTTGGGTTCGTCATGGCTTACGGTCCTTTGATGATCGAGATGGCAGCTGGGCCGCTGCACTTTCACCGGATTCACGCCAAAGGTCTATCCCGT
This sequence comes from Mesorhizobium sp. LSJC285A00, assembly GCF_000503155.1. Taxonomy (NCBI): domain Bacteria; kingdom Pseudomonadati; phylum Pseudomonadota; class Alphaproteobacteria; order Hyphomicrobiales; family Phyllobacteriaceae; genus Mesorhizobium; species Mesorhizobium sp. LSJC285A00. Next base: position 110,618 of record NZ_AYVK01000005.1, on the reverse strand, counting down.
GGCGCAGGCAATTGTCGGTTCTGACATGAGGCCCGCCCTTTCAAAAAAATGAAACTGGCACTAGAATTTTCATTTTCCGCATACTCCAGGTGAAGCCTTGCCCGCACCGTTTTCCGTTCCGATCTGGCAGAAGCCGCAGACCGCATCCGCCTTCCAGTTGCTCGTCACTGCGCCGGTCGACGTTGCCATCGTCGGCGGCGGCTTCATGGGCCTGTCGACCGCCTTGCACGCAGCCCGGCTCGGTCTCGGTGTACAGGTGCTGGAGGCTGGCGAGATCGGCCAGGGCGCCTCGGGCCTCAATGGCGGCCAGGTCATTCCCGGCCTGAAATATGATCCCGAATGGCTGCTCGAGCATTTCGGCCCCGAGCGTGGCCAAGCGCTGGTCGATTTCGCCGCCTCGGCGGCGGATACGGTGTTCGATCTCATCCGCGACGAAAAGCTGGCGGTGCCGCTCACCCGCAAGGGCTGGATCCAGGCCGCGCATACCGAAACCGCATTGAAAGCGGCGGCGAACAGGGATGGTCAATGGCGGGCGCGTGGCGCCGATGTCCGGCTTCTGAATGAAAGCGAGATCGCCGATATGACCGGCGCGCAAGGCTATCTCGGCGGCTGGCTCGACCGCCGCGCCGGCATCATCGATCCGCTCGCCTATACAGTGGAACTGGCGCGCATCGCCGCCGCCGCCGGCGCCAGCATTGCCGAGCGGCAGAAGGTGGTGAAACTCCGCAAGGAGGCCGGCCTTTGGCGTGTCTCAACCGAAAGCGGCGCCGAGGTGCGGGCGAAAGCGGTTGTCCTGGCGACGAACGCCTATACCGATGGACTGCTTCCGGGCCTCGCGGAAACGATCGTGCCGCTGCATTCCTTCCAGGTCGCGACCGCGCCGCTGTCATCCAACCTTGCGGCGACGATCCTGCCGGAAGGGCAGGCGGTGTCCGACTCCAGGCGCATTCTCGTCTACTACCGCAAAACAGCCGACGGCCATCTGGTGCTTGGCGGCCGCGGCCGCATGGCGCGGCCGAGGAGCGCGGCCGACTGGGCGCATCTGCAGCACGCGCTGGTGCGGCTCTATCCGGCGCTCTCCGATGTCGTCATCGAGAAGCGCTGGTTCGGCCGCGTGGCGATGACACCGGATCACCTGCCGCACATCCATGAGCCGGAAAAGGGCCTGCTCGCCGTGGTTGGTTGCCAGGGCAGGGGCGTCGGCCTGATGACCGCGCTGGGAAAACGCATGGCGGGCTACCTCGCGGGCGGCGATGTCAATCAATTGCCGTTCCCGCTGTCGCCGGTCCGGCCGATCCCGTTCCACGCCTTCCGCCAGGTCGGCGTCGCCGCGACCATCGCCTGGTACCGGATGCTCGACGCCTTCGAGCGCTGATTGGGTGCCGGTCGCCTAGGCCTCGTGGATTCAGCTTGACAGTTTCACAAATATGAAAAAAGCTAAGCCGATTTCATATTTCCGTTGAGCAGTCCGATGTCGAGCATCGTTGCAACAGAAGCGCCGGCAGGGTCGTCCCGAGGCTTCCGCTTCGCCATGTTGCTGCCGGGCGGGCTGGTCACCTTGTTCCTGATCCTGTTTGCCCTTGGCCTTGTGCTCTTCCTCTCACTTCGCGGCAATGACGGTTCGCTGCTCGGCGCCGGCTTCACGGCAGGCAACTTCATCACCGTGGTCTCCGATCCGCTCTACTGGACGGTGACGCTGCGCTCGCTGGTGATCGCCGGCCTGGTGACGCTGGCGACCGTCGTCACCGCCTATCCCGTCGCCTACTATCTCGCCTTCCATGCCGGCCGCCGCCGCAGCCTGCTTTTGTTTCTGGTGACCCTGCCGTTCTGGACCAGCTATCTCCTGCGCGTCTTCGCCTGGAAGATCGTGCTCGCCTACAACGGCGTCTTGAACTCGGCGCTGATCGAAAGCGGCATCTGGTCGGAGCCGACGCTGGCCTTCCTCAACACGCCGGCGGCGGTGGTCGTCACGCTGGCGCATGCCTATGCGCCCTTCGCCATCCTGCCGATCTATGTGGCGCTGGACACCATCCCGAAATCACTGCTCGAAGCCGCCTCCGATCTCGGCGCCAGACCGTTCACGGCGTTTCGCCGCGTCGTCTTGCCCAATTCGATGCCGGGCGTTCTGGCGGCCGCCCTCGTCGTCTTTGTGCCGACGGTCGGCGACTATGTCACCCCGGCCATGGTCGGCGGTCCCGCCAGCACCATGATCGGCACATTGATCCAGTCGCAGTTCGGCAAGGCCAATGACTGGCCGTTCGGGGCGGCACTTTCAGTCTGCGTGATGCTGGTCATCCTCTGCGTGGTGCTGGTCGCACGCGGCGCCGACCGCAGATTCGGCAGCCGCACATGAGCGCCGCGCGGAGAGATGATGGCCGCGGCTGGCTCGGCGTCTATGTGCTTGCCTATCTCGTCTTCCTCTATCTGCCGGTGCTGTTGATCCCGCTGTTTTCCTTCAACAACTCCATCCAGGCCGCGTTTCCGCTGCAGGGCTTCACGCTCGAATGGTATGCCACGCTCTATGGCAATCCGGCGCTGTCCGGCGCGCTTTTGAACAGTCTCGTCATTGGCGTCGTGGCCGCCGCCGGCGCCACGCTCTGCGGCATCACCGTCTCCTATATGGACCTCTACGGTCGTTCGCCGCTCGCCGCCACCATCAGCGCCATCTCCAGGCTGCCGATCCTGATCCCCGGCGTCATCGTCGGCATATCGTTGCTGATCCTCGTCAATCTCATCGGCCTCGGCCCGTCGCGCATCGCCATCGTTCTCGGCCACATACTGGTGGCGCTGCCGACCACCGTGGTGATCATGCGCAGCCGGTTTGCCGCAATTCCGAAAACCATTCGCGAGGCCGCACTCGATCTCGGCGCTTCCGACTGGACGACCTTCCGGCGGGTGATGTTGCCGCTCTCGCTGCCGGCCATCGTCTCGGCCTTCATGCTGGCCTTTCTGATTTCCTTCGACGAGTTCATCGTCGTCTTCTTCCTCGCCGGCACCGAGCCGACGCTGCCGCTCTACATCTGGAGCCAACTGCGTTTTCCTCGCTCGCTGCCGACCGTGATGGCGCTGGGGACAGCTATCCTTGCTGTGTCAGTCATCATCGCCGGCATCGCCGAAATCCTGCGCCATCGCGGGCTGAGCACAGCCCGTNCGGCGCCCACCAGTCCAGCCTGAACCATAACAAAAGAGGAGAACCGAAATGGCATTCGACCCGAAATCAATTACTGGGCTGAAATCGATCACTGGCCCGAAATCGATCACTGCAAAGACAGCCCGCACCGGGCTTGCCGCGCTTGCAATCGTCCTGTCGTCGACTGTCGCCTTCGCCGCCGACAAGCTGCAATATTTCACTTGGTCCGGCTATGAACTGCCAGACTTCAACAAGAGCTTCCTGACGGCCCATCCCGATGGCGTCGAGGCCTCGATCTTCGGCGACGACGACGATGCCTTCACCAAGGTCAAGGCCGGCTTCCGCCCCGATATCGCCCATCCCTGCTACGACAAGGTGGCGCGCTGGAACAAGGAAGGCCTGCTGCAGCCGATCGATACCAAGCGCATCAAGAACTGGGATTCGATCTTCCCGGTGTTCAAGAACCTGCCCGACATCCAGGCCGGCGACGGCAAGGTCTGGATGGTGCCGTGGGATTGGGGCAACACCTCGATCCTCTACCGCACCGATCTGGTGAAGAACCCGGAAGCGAGCTGGAACCTTCTGTGGGACAAGCAATATGCCGGCCGCATGGCGACCATCGATGCCGTGCATGACACGCCGATCGTTGCAGCACTTCTGGCCGGCGTAAACCCCTTCGATATGACGCCGGAGCAGATGGACAAGGTGGCGGAAAAATTGCGCGAGCAGCGTCCGCTGCTCTCCAACTACACCACCGACATGACCTCGGTCGAACAGGCGCTGGCCAGCGGCCAGCTGGTCGCCGCCATGACCTGGAACGCGTCGGCAACCTCGCTGAAGAAGCAGGGCGTGCCGGTCGAGTTCATGAAGCCGAAGGAGGGCATGCTGACCTGGGCCTGCGGCTTCGTCATGCTCAAGGACGCCAAAAACGTCGACCTCGCCTATGACTTCATCAACAGCCGGCTCGACGCCGACTCGGGTAAGTACCTGATCCAGGCCTACGGCTATGGCAGCTCGCTGAGCACCGCCTTCGCCGGCGTGGCGAAGGACGAACTGGACAAGCTGCAATTGCCGGCGGACCCGGAGGTGATGCTGAAGACCACCATCTTCACCGGCCCGATGAAGCAGAACGACGATGTGGCGAAGATGTTCGAGAAAGTGAAGGCGGGCGGGTGAGGGATCCATCGCCGACGGTTGCGCTGCCCCTCACCTGCCTGCCGGCATCCTCTCCCCGTATAGTGACGGGGAGAGGGGCGCTGTCACCAGCGATTTCGCAAATCGCAAACGTTGCAGAAATGGCGCCGAGTTTGCGACCAGCCGCTTTCTCCCCGTCACTATACGGGGAGAAATGTCCGGCAGGACAATGAGGGCAGCGCCGACGGCAGGTAATTGTGACTAATCTCCTGAAGCCGCGGGTCTTGCCGCCGCGCCAAAGACTGCAACAAGGACCAACTGATGGACATGCTTGAAGCGAAACCAAAGGCCGACGCCGACATTCGCGTCGGCCGGCGCGTGCGGGCGCTGCGGCTGGAGCGCAATTTGTCGTTGGCCGAGCTGGCAGCAAAAGCCGGCGTCTCCATTGGTGCGCTGAGCCAGATCGAGCGCGGCCTGTCTTCGCTGCGCGTCAAGGTGATCTGGCCGCTTGCGGCCGCGCTCGACATCGAGCCTTTGGCGCTGATCACCGACGGCAACGAAGCCGCCAACGATCTCTATTGCGTGCGCGCCGACAAAAGGCGGCAGCTCCCGGTCAAGTCGGAAGGCATCGCCAAGGCGCTGCTGTCGCCGCCGGGCGCGGCGCTGACCGGCCTCTTGGTGACCGTGGAAGCCGATGGCGGCACGGCGGAAGCCTATGCGCATATCGGTCACGAGTTCGGCTATGTCCTGTCGGGCGAGGTCGAACTGGTGGTGGACTCGACAAAATACGTGCTGAAGAGCGGCGACTCCTTTGCCTTCAAGAGCACGCTTCTGCACGCCTTCCGCAATCCCGGCACCGAGCCTTGCCAGATCCTCTGGGTCAACACCACCAAGCCGTCCGAGGTTCGCGATGGCGCCTGATGCGCTGGTACGCCTGGACACGGTCTCGAAGGTTTTCCCCGGCGGCATTGTCGGGCTCGACGCCGTCGATCTCGACATTATCAGCGGCGAGTTCATCACCCTGCTCGGGCCCTCGGGCTGCGGCAAGACCACCAGCCTGCGCGTCATTGCCGGTTTCGAGAGCCCGTCGAGCGGCAAGGTGCTGCTCGATGGTCGCGACATCACCGCGCTCAGGCCGTTCGACCGTCCCGTCAACACCGTGTTCCAGGATTATGCGCTGTTCCCGCATATGAAGGTCGCCGAGAATGTCGGCTTCGGCCTGTCGCTGCGCAAACTGTCCGGCGCCGAGCAGGCAAAGCGCGTCCGCGAAGCCCTCGACATGGTCGGCCTCGCCGACAAGCTCGGCGCCCGCGTTTCCGAACTGTCGGGTGGCCAGCGCCAGCGCGTCGCGCTCGCCCGCGCCATAGTCTGCGAGCCGCGCGTTCTGTTGCTCGATGAACCGCTGTCGGCGCTCGATGCGCATCTGCGCGAACAGATGCAGGTCGAACTGAAGCGGCTGCAGTCGCGGCTCGGCACCACCTTCGTCATGGTCACCCACGACCAGACCGAAGCGCTGTCGATCTCCGACCGCATCGTCGTCATGAACAAGGGCCGCATCGAGCAGATCGCGCCGCCGGCTACGCTTTACGACCGGCCGGCGACGAAATTCGTCGCAAGCTTCATCGGCACCATGAACCTCTTGCAATCGCGCTTCATCGGCCGCGACGGCGACCGCCTGCGCTTCGCCGCTGGCGGGCTTTCGCTGGAAGCAACATCTGAAACCGGCGACACACCCGGCGAAGGCACTGAGCGCACCATCGGCGTTCGCCCCGAGGACTTGCTGGCCACCACCGATGCCGCCGCCGGCACCGCGCCGGCGCGCGTCAACTCCATCGTCTTCCACGGCCGCACGCTGCGGCTGCATGCTGAGCTGGGGCAGGGATTGCCGGTGGTGATCGATGCGCCGCGCCAGGCCGAGGGCTTTCAATTCAGCGTCGGCGACGTGGCGCATATCAGCCTGCGCCGTGGTGCCAACTGCCCTATGCTGCCAAGCTGATCCAACCCAATCCCTTCATCGACGGTTGGATTTAACCTGCTGTGAAGATCGCCAAGGTGGAATTAAGTGTGAATTGACTCGCAAAGGAACATATTCCTACTTTGCGGGATGCCCGAACTAAGCACCCGACCGCGCCGAAATGTGCAAACCCTCTGCTTGGCGCATGAAGTCGGGCAGCTAATTCGTGTTCGATGTCGGAACTGCAACATCACTCGACACTATCTGCCTGGCGATCTCGCAAAGCTGGTTGGTGATATCCCCTTTTGGGATGTGGAGCGGCACATGCGGTGCGAGCGCTGCAAAGGTCGTGAGCTCGATGCAGGCATCATTCTGCCAAGCGCTGCTGAACGCCTTAAAATTCGCGTCAGACGTCTTGTCGAAATCCGCATGGTTCGCCGGGTAATCTGGCGAGACGACGATTGAGGAGAGCCGATTTCGGGCTAAAACAGAGACCCTTGGGCCGGGGCCTGTGGTGGGAACTTGATCTGTGTGGCTGGCTTCTCAACGATCACCAACGCGTCGTTGGGCGCCGTCCGCTGCAAATGCCGTGCTTTCGACCATGGCGCCGTCAGCCAAGCCTCGGTTTCCTCCGGCGTGGTGAGGATCACGGGCATAGCCTTCTCATGGATCGGCGCAATGAGAGCATTAGGCTTGGTGGTCATGAAGGCGTATAGCTCGAAGTCGCCGGGACCGTCCTTGACCTTTCGCACGCCCTGCCAAGACGTCCAGAAACCAGCGAAGAAGAACAACGGCCGGCTCTCGCCACGGGCAAACCAGTAATTTCGCTGGATTCCTGTTTCCGGGTCTTTATCGTTCGCCGCAGGGCTGGGCTCGGCAAAGCTGGTCACCGGCACGACACATCTGTGCTCGACCCCCACATATTGCTGCCAGTGCGAATATTGCGGATTGCGAACGTTGGTGGTGCCGTAGTCGGCCTTACCTTTCATGCGCTCGGGCGGCGTTGGCAAACCCCAAAGCAGTTTCGCCAGTTCACGCTCCCCATCCGCCCTGTTGCGAACGACAAGCCCAGGTTGATTGGGATAGACATCAAGCGAAGGTTCGAGGTTGCCGCTGATATCGTGCAATGTGCGGGTCCATTGGCGGACCGCCTCTTGCGTCGTCGTGATGTTGTAGAGGTTGCACATGCACCCAGCATTGCGGAATTGGCTTTTGTCTGCAACCGAAGTCGCTGTCCGACGCCGCCGCAATCGTCGTCACACAGCCGCGCTATATCCATCGTCCTGACACACCGTGTCAGCTGTCGTGCGGGTAAAGGTGGCGGGCCGGCAAGCGCTTCCCTACTTCAAACCAGTCTGAACAGGAGGAACACACATGACCATCGCGGATGTTGCCAAGGATTTCACCGAAATGCTCCAGCAGGGGGATCACCTGGGTGCTGGTGAAAAGTACAATGCCGATGATATCGTCAGCCTCGAAGCCATGGAGGGGCCGATGGCCATCGCCCGTGGCAAGGAGGCTCTCAGGCAAAAGGGCGAATGGTGGCAAGCGAACCACGAAGTCCATGGCGGCTCTGTCGAAGGCCCCTATGTCAACGGCGACCAGTTCGCGGTGCGCTTCAAGTTCGACATAACGCCCAAGGCCACCGGCGAACGGGTCACCATGGACGAGGTTGGCCTGTACACGGTCAAGAACGGCAAGATCACCGAAGAGCGCTTCTACTACTGAGCCCGGGTGCCGTCGGGTTCCGGCGCGCGCTTCGCTGCACGACCCAAAAACCAGGCGGCCGGGACAAAGTCCTGGCCGCAGTGGGAAAAGCTCAAATGGTCTTCACATACTGCGCCAGCTGATCGGCCACCGTGCCCCAGCCGTCGAAGAACCCCATCTCTTCATGATTGTTGCGGGTAGCCTCGTCGCGATGGATGGCCGTTGCCGTGTAGCGCGTGCCCTTGTCATCCGACTGAAGCGAAATGACTGCGGTGATGAAGGGCTCGCCCGAGGGCCGATAGCCCGGCAGCAGCGCATCGGTCCACACCAGCCGCTCGTTCGGCACGATCTCGAGATAGCAGCAATGGCGGTCGTTGACCTCCTTGCCGTCGGGCGATTGCATGCGCGTCCGGAACAGTCCGCCCGGACGAAGGTCGATCTCGCAATCGGTGATCAGCCAGGGCTTGGGCGTGAACCATTGCTTGACATGCTCCGGCACCGTCATCGCGCTCCACAAGAGTTCGCGCGGCGCGTCGAGCTTGCGCTCCAGCACAAGGTCCAGTCTGGGGTCGGGCTTGAAGGGATAGCTCACTTTTCTTGCTCCTTGAGGCTCATCACATAGGCGTCGAATTGATCGAGTCGGCGCTCCCACAGCGTGCGCTGTTCGGCCAGCCAGTTTTCGGCGAGCTGCAGCGGTTCGGGCGCCAGCTGATAGGTCCTGGTGCGGCCGATTTTTTCCGATCGCACCAGACCGCAGCCTTCCAGCACTTTCAGATGCTCGATGAAGGAAGGCAGCGCCATCTCGAAAGGCTGCGCCAACTCGCTGACCGAGGCCGGACTGCGGTTCAACCGCTCGACCACGCGCCGCCGCGTCGGGTCAGCCAGCGCGCGGAAGATGCCGTCGATCGGCGGGAGACTTGTAGTTGGGGCGAGGAGGCTTGGCATGGGCGATCCTGAGGTCTGTCGACGCGGTGCAGGCAGATACTTAGGAAATTTCCTTAGTATTGGCAACCTCTAAAAAAGCGCCGCTAGCGATTGGGAAGCTGGCAAAGCGGGGAGGGCGGTTTTAGGCTGTCTGAGGATTCGACTGTCAGTCAAGGGAAGCGCGTTTTGACGATCACCATGTACGGCATCACCACCTGCGACACGATCCGCAAGGCGCGCACCTGGCTGGAGGGCCATGCTGTGCCCTACCGCTTTCACGACTACCGGGCCGAGGGGATAGAGGCGGGCAGACTGGACGGGTGGGTCGGCAAGGTTGGCTGGGAAAAGCTGCTCAACAAGGGCAGCACCACATTTCGCGAACTGCCGGACAAGGACAAGCAAGGGCTCGACGAGAAGAAGGCCAGGAAGCTGATGCTGGCCAACCCGACGATGATCAAGCGCCCGGTGCTCGAGGTCGGGGATGAGATTTTGGTGGGGTTCAAGCCGGAGGCTTATGAAGGGGTGGTGAAGTAGCGTAGCCTTGCCTCGTCAGCCTATGGCGTAGCAAGGAGCGAAGCGACGCAGCGCAGACCCGAGGATGACGAACGCGTGGAGGGCGATCGCTAATTGTGAAGGCTTTCGCTTGCGGCGTATGCAGCGGTTCGCTGTCTCTCAACCCGTCCCGCGCAAATATCCCGCCAACGCCACCGCATTGTTATGCGCCTCGTCATGCGCGCCATAAAGCAGCGTCACCTTGGCCTTGCCGAGCAAGCCACGCAGTTTCGCCACCGCTTCTCTATTCCCATCCAGTTCGACCGAATACCGCACCTGAAACTCCGCCCATCGCGCCGGCTCATGTCCGAACCACCTCCGCAATTCATCGCTCGGCGCGATCTCCTTCAGCCACAGCGTCAGCGCGGCATCCTCCTTGCTGACGCCGCGCGGCCAGATGCGATCGACCAGCACCCGCTGCCCGTCATCGGGCGCGGGTGCTTCGTAAATTCGCTTGACCGTCAGGTCGAAGGCCATCCGCCCCCTTTACGCCCACTCGCCCTTGCGCATCACCGGCACGCGGCGGCCATCCTTATGCACGCCGTCTATGTCGATCTTGTCCGAGCCGATCATCCAGTCGATGTGGATAAAACTCTTGTTGCCGCCGCGCTGGGCGATTTCGTCCTGGCTGAGCGAGGCGCCGTCGACGAAGCATTTTGAATAGCACTGCCCGAGCGCGATGTGGCAGGCGGCGTTCTCGTCGAACAGCGTGTTGAAGAACAGCAGGCCGCTGGCCGAGATCGGCGAGGAATGCGGCACCAGCGCCACCTCGCCGAGCCGGCGCGAACCCTCGTCGGTGTCGAGCACTCTCTTCAGCACGTCCTCGCCCTTCGAAGCCTTGGCTTCGACGATCCTGCCCTCTTCGAAACGCACCGAGATATCGTCGATCAGCGTGCCTTGGTAGGACAGCGGCTTGGTCGAGGATACATGGCCGGAGACGCGCCGTGCATGCGGCGTGGTGAAGACCTCCTCGGTCGGGATGTTCGGATTGCAGGTGACGCCGTTCTTGGCAGTCGAGGCGCCGCCCATCCATTCATGGCCATCGGCCAGCCCGACGGTCAGGTCGGTGCCCGGGCCGCTGAAATGCAGATCATGGAAATTGTGCTCGTTCAGCCACTTTGTGCGGCCGCGCAGCGCTGCATTGTGCGCCGTCCAGTTTGCGATCGGGTCTTCCACATCGACCCGTGATGCCGAAAAGATCGCATCGGCGAGCTTCACCACCGCGACATCGTCGGCATCGCCGGGGAAGACCTGTTTTGCCCAGGCGAGATCCGGGTAGGCGACGATGTTCCAGTTGATGTCGAAGCCGGTGATCTTTTCCAGCGCCGGCTGGTAGGCCATCGAGTTCGCCTTGTTGGCGCGCGCCACTTTCGCCGGGTCCTGCGCCGACAACAGCGACGGGTCCTCGCCGCGCACGGCAAGCCGCGCCGCATTGTTGGAAAAGGCCTTCGCCATGCCTTCATACATCCAGCCGGCGGCGCGGTCGAAGCCGGCATCCGCGCCGTAGCGGAAGCGCGCCAGCATGATCTCGTCATCGTTGAAGATAGGGGTCACCAGGCCGGCGCCCGCTTTATAAGCGTGCTCAACGATGCGCCTGGTCAGCGGCAGTGCGGCGATCGACGAGGTCAGCACCAGATCCTGCCCCGGCTGCAATTGCAGCCCCACCTTGATGGCGACTTCCGCCAGCCTGTCGAGCTTCACCGGGTCGATGGTTGCGGAAACGCCGCGCGAATGTGTGGTCATGATCCTGCCTGCCTTGGTCCGGGAGTGAGAGTTCCAACATAGGCCGGCGCGGCTGTCCTTTCCAGCACCGTCGCGACGGACAGCCCTAGGCAGCGCTTTCCAGCGCGCTGAACTGCGCCACGGTCGCCGCGATCTCTTCGCGGATCCAGATCTTGAAATCGCGCACCTTGCGGCTTTCGGTCTTGGTGGCCGAGGTCACCAGCCAGTAGCCGAGGCCGCTCTGCGCCCGCACGCCGAAAGGCGCGACGAGGCGGCCGTCGGCCAGCGCATCGGCGGCCAGCAATTGCCAGCCGAGCATGACGCCGTGGCCGGCGATTGCCGATTCCAGGCACAGCATCGGGTCGGTGAAGCGCGCGCCCTTGCGGAAGCTGACCGGCTCGGCCCCGGCAGCCTTGAACCAGCTCTCCCAGTTGATCATCGCCCGCTCGTCGGTGATGGCGCAGGTCTGCGCCAGGTCTTCGATCGACTTCAGTTTCCTGGCGATCACCGGCGCGCAGACCGGAAAGACTTCCTGCGCCAACAAAAGTTCCGCCCGGCCGCCCGGCCATTTGCCGTCGCCAAGCCGGATGGCGATGTCGATGTCGGAACGTTCGAGATCGGCGAGGCGCACCGAGGCGTCGATGCGCAGCAGCACGTTGGGATGGCGGTCGAAATGCCGCGACAATCGCGGCAGCAGCCATTTCGAGGCGAAGGCCGGCGCCACCGAAACCACCAGCGTGCATTGGCTTGCCTCATCGGCCAGCGCCACCGCCTGCGCCAGCTCGCGAAAACCGGCGCCCAGCCGGGCGGAAAAAACCGTTCCGAATTCGGTCAGCACCAGCCCGCTTGCGGTGCGTTCGAACAGCGCCTGTCCGAGCTGCTTTTCAGTGCGGTTGATCTGCTGGCTGACGGCGCTGACCGAGACGTTGAGTTCGCCGGCCGCCGCCGCGAGCGAGCCGAGGCGGGCGACGGTTTCGACGGCGCGCAGGCCGTTGAGATGGACGCGGTTCAGCATAGCCATTTCAGTTTTTCTAAACCGGCGCGGCTGAAATCTCAATTGAAAGACAGCCCGACAAGGCAGATTTTAGTGGGACAGTCAGACCGAGGAGGCGAGGATGACGATCGTATCATTGTTCAAGATCTTAGCCGCTGCCGGCCTCCGGCCGGACCGCTATGATGGGATGCACGGCGGCGATGTCATCGACTGGGTTACCGACCCATTGTCGCATCCGGTGCTGGACACCATGTCGGAACGCGAACTCGGAGATATCCCGTTCCGGCTGACGGCGCGCCGCACCGCCTACGAGACCGGGGCGGTCGGCTGCGGCTGAGATGCGGGGGCGTTAGTCGCGCCCGCTGGCCCAACACAAAGCGGATTGTTTCATCGGTCGCCAATTCTATGGTGCGCTGCAATGAACGCCGCTCCATCACCCTTGCGCCAAGCTCTCGCTGGCATGATCGCCATGGCCGTTGCCATGGGCATTGGCCGTTTCGTCTACACGCCGATCCTGCCCGGAATGATGGAAGAACTGCATCTGTCGCCGGCCGATGCCGGCTGGATCGCGTCGGCCAATTATCTCGGCTACCTCGTCGGCGCGCTTGCGGCGGCAGGCGGCTGGGCGCATGGGCGCGAGCGCCTGCTGATGTTTGGCGGCCTTGCCGCCAGTGCTGCGCTCGCCGCCCTGATGGGGCTGAGCGAGACGATGACCGCCTTTGTCGTCCTCCGCTTCCTTGCCGGTCTCGCCAGCGCCTTCGTCATGGTGTTCATGGCCTCGATCGTCTTCGGTCACCTGGCAGCCGCCAACAGAAGCGACCTGCAGGCGCTGCATTTCGGCGGCGTCGGCCTCGGCATCGCGGCATCCTCAGCGCTGATGGCGGTTCTGGTCACCGAACATGCCGGCTGGGCTTCGGGCTGGCTGTGGTCGGCAGCGATTTCCGCCGGCGGCCTTGCGATGGTCGCCTTGCTCGCCGGCAGCACCGCACCTGGCCGCGGCGTGGCCGACCGCGAACCGGCACTGCCGAGGGACCGGTCGTTGGCAAAAGTCATCGTTGCCTACGGCCTGTTCGGCTTCGGCTATGTGGTGACGGCGACCTTCCTGGTCGCCATCGTGCGCCAGGGCGGCGGCGGCCGCGTCTTCGAGGCAAGCGTCTGGATGGTCACCGGCCTTGCCGGCTTTCCCTCGGTCTGGCTGTGGCAGAAGGTAGCGGCACGGATCGGGCTTTATACCGCCTATGCCGTGGGCTGCCTGGTCGAGGTGGTCGGCGTCACCGCCAGCGTCGCCATCGGCGGCACCGCCGGGCCGCTGCTGGCGGGCGTCCTGCTCGGCGGCACCTTCATCGCCATCACCGCGCTCGGCCTGCAGACGGCAAGGCAGCTCGTGCCGGAGGCGCCGCGCCGGATTTTTGCGCTGATGACCGCTTCCTTCGGCATCGGCCAGATCGTCGGCCCGATCGTCGCCGGACTGCTGGCGCAAGCCTCGGGCAACTTCTTCCTGGCCTCGATCGTCGCTGCTGGCGTATTGCTGGTATCTGCTGGGATCACCTGGTCGGCCGCGCCAAAATCGCCATGATTGTGGTCTTGCTCGATGCCGGGCATCGGGTACGGGCATTTGCTTTCCACCTAATGTGTGACTTTATGCCCGCTGAACCCCGCTGATTTGCGCACCGACCGAGGATTTCACCACAGTGTTCGTATCCTTCTTCCCGCAGCCGAAGCTGTTTTTCACCTCGGCCGCCGTCTGGAGCCTTTTGCTCATCATAATTTGGTTTTTCGGCGGCCAAGAGCTGGGTACCCTGATTGGGCTTGCTCCGGTGGCAGCCGACACGCCCGTTGGCGTTGAAGTCTTTTGGTCTGACCCGTTCGTCTGGTTCTACCTATACTACGGCACGGGCGTAGCGCTTTTCGCTGGCTTTTGGAGGTGGTATTCACCCCATCCTTGGCAGAACTGGTCGATCCTTGGGTCCGCGCTCATTCTCTTCGTGATCTATTTCCAGGTTCAAGTGGATGTAGCCTTTAACGCTTGGTACGGACCGTTCTACGATCTCATACAGCGGGCGCTCGGCAAGGCGTATTCGACAACGCCGTGGGATTTCTACAGCCAACTGCTGACCATCTCCTGGGTCGCTGGATTGGCCGTTGCCGTGGGTGTCCTTAACCTATTTTTTGTGAGCCATTGGATCTTCCGCTGGCGCACGGCGATGAATGAATACTACATGTTCTATTGGGACAGGCTTCGCACTATCGAAGGAGCGTCGCAGCGTGTCCAGGACGACACCATGCGCTTTTCCACGACGATGGAAGCACTCGGTGTGAATTTGGTCCGCTCGGTAATGACGCTGATCGCATTCTTGCCCGTTCTCCTCGTTCTGTCGAAAAATGTAACTGAATTGCCAATCGTCGGAGAGGTCCCTTACTCCCTAGTGGTGGTAGCGATTGTTTGGTCGATTTTTGGGACTACTTTCTTGGCGCTCGTCGGCATCAAGTTGCCAGGCCTCGAATTCCGTAACCAGCGCGTCGAGGCTGCCTATCGAAAAGAACTTGTTTATGGTGAAGATGATCCGAATCGTGCTCGGCCGCCCACTGTCGCCGAACTATTTAACAACGTGCGGCGAAATTACTTTAGGCTTTACTTCCACTACATGTATTTCAATGTGGCTCGCATATTCTATCTTCAGATAGATAATATATTCCCTTATATAGTATTGGTCCCAACGATGGTGGCCGCCAAAATCAGTTTGGGTCTATTGAACCGAATTCTCGATGCCTTCGGGCAAGTGCGCTCCTCGTTCCAATATCTCGTCAATGCGTGGACAACGATTGTCGAGCTTCTGTCCATTTACAAGCGCCTGCGTGCCTTCGAGGCAATTATCCACGGCGAGCCGCTTCCCGATATCGATCGTCGTTTCCTCGCGCGCCAGGCAAAGGAACCCGACCCGGCTTGATCCTATCTGCATAGACGGTTGGCGGCTCAGCCGCCCACCGCCGCCTGCCTCTCGCTACCACGTTGCCGCTGCACATAATCGCGAAAACTGATGCATTCGACGTCGGCTTTCACGCAGGTCTCGTCGGCAAAGCGCTCCAGCGCGTTCCAGTAGGCGCCGTTGTTCATCAAGGTGAAGTGGAAGCTCAGCACCAGTGGGATGCGCTTGCCCTGATATTGCTTGTCGAAGGCAGCACGGAAGGCCTGGTAGGTCCGATCGCTGAACTCGGCTGCCTGGCTCGGCCGCTCGAAACCGCCGGAATGCCTGACATAGAGATTGTAGTCCATGGCGATCACCGGCCTTGAACTCGGGCCTTCCGGGATCTGTGGCAGCGAAAAGCGGGTCAAGCCGCCGCCGGTCGGCGGCTCGACCGGGCCGTTCGAGACGCCGCTGGCGTCATAGTGGTAGCCGGCTTCAGGCAGGGCCTCGTAGAGCCCTTTGCTGGTCGACAGATAGGGCGCGCGAAAGCCGACCACGGCATGGGCAATAGCGCGCCAGCCTGCGGGCTCGGGCGCAATGCCGTTGATCGTATAGGCGTTCTCCAGAATGCGCCCGAACGAGGCGAATTCCTTCAGCCAGTCGGCCTTGCTCCAGTCCTTGCCGTCGAAATGGCCGCAGCCATGGCTGGCAATGTCATGGCCCTCCGCAGCGGCAAGCCCGATCTGGTCGAGTCGGTCCGCGACTTCCTGCTTCGAGACGGCAAAGCCGATGTTGGATTTGCCCGCGGACCTGGCCGGCGCGGTGTATTCGGCGCGTGTCTGCTGCGACAGCAGGAACACGCAGGAAAGGAAGTAGGTAAAATGCGCGCCGGTGCGCTTGGCTAGCGCCCGGCTGCGCTGCCATTGCGATATCTCACGGGCGCTGTCGAACGAGATGATGACGATCTGCTTCGGCTTTGCCGGGGATGGCGCCGCCGGCGGGTCGGCGAAAGCCGCACCAGCCATGGCAAACACGGCTGAGGAAAACGCAACAACGCGGGACAAACGTGGCATCGGCAATCTGGGCTTGATCTGGAGGCAGTCCAAGCCGGCTATCGGCAAAATGTGGCGTGGGTGCGATCAACGTCGGCAGCTATGCGCCTGGCGATTAGCCGATTTTCCTGCCGAGCCCCTTCCATGCCCGCGAAATTTCGCTAAAACGCGGGCTCAAGAAGCGCCCCTGTTGGGGCAGCAATGGTTTTGATTGATGTCCGACGACAGTTTTATCCGCGAAGTCAACGACGAGATCCGTCGCGAAAAGGCGCAGGTGCTTTGGGATCGTTTCGGCCCGGCGATCCTTGTCCTCGCCGTCCTGGTGGTGCTCGGCACCGCTGCCTTCGTCGGCTACCGCTATTGGGACGAGACCCGCGCCAACCGCTCGGGCGATGCGTTTTCGCAGGCGCTGAAGCTTGCCAATGACGGCAAGAGCGACGAGTCGCTGACAGCGCTCGAACAGCTGGAAAAGGATGGCTACGGCGCCTATCCACTGCTCGCCCGTATGCGCGCCGCAACCGTCAAGGCCGACAAGGGCGACTTTGCCGCCGCCGTCGCCGATTTCGATGGCGTCGCCGCCGACACCGCCATTCCGCAGGGCATTCGCGACATGGCGCGCCTGCGGGCCGCCCTGCTGCTCGTCGATCACGGCTCCTTCGCCGACGTCTCCAGCCGCGTCGAGGCGCTGACCGCCGACAACAACACGCTGCGCCACACAGCGCGCGAAGCGCTCGGCCTTGCCGCCTGGAAGGAAGGCAAGACCCAGGATGCGCTGAAACTGTTCGACCAGATCGCCGCCGATGACGGCGCCCCGCGCAACGCGCGCCAGCGGGCGACGCTGATGTCGGAATTGATCCGCGGCTCGGGCGCGTCATGATACGCATCGCCCAAAGCCTGCCCTCGGGCCTGACCCAAGGGCGCGCTGCGGTTTGGGCGATGATATGGATAGCCGGATGAGCTTCAAAGTCGCCATTATCGGCCGGCCCAATGTCGGCAAATCGACGCTTTTCAACCGATTGGTGGGACGGAAGCTGGCGCTTGTCGACGACACGCCGGGCGTCACCCGCGACCGTCGCGTCCACGCGGCCAAACTCTACGATCTGCATTTCGATGTCATCGACACCGCCGGTTTCGAAGACGCCGCCGCCTCGACGTTGCCCGGCCGCATGCGCGCGCAGACCGAGATCGCGATCCGCGAAGCCGACCTGATCTTCTTCACCATCGACGCCAAGTCCGGGCTTTTGCCCGACGACCGCACCTTTGCCGAGATCGTGCGCAAGTCCGGCAAGCCGGTCGTGCTGGTCGCCAACAAGGCCGAGGCCAAGGGCGCCCAGGGCGGCATGCTGGAAGCCTGGGAACTGGGCTTGGGCGAGCCGATCCCGGTCTCGGCCGAGCACGGCCAGGGCATGCCCGATCTGCGCGACGCGGTGATCGAGGCGCTGGGCAAAGACCGCGCCTTCGGCGAGGAAGAAGACGAGGCCGAGGACGTCGCCGCCAGCGAGGTGCTGATCGGCGAGGACATCACCGATCCCGACGCCGAACCCGCCTATGACGACACCAAGCCGATGCGCATCGCCGTCGTCGGCCGGCCCAATGCCGGCAAGTCGACGCTGATCAACGCGTTGATCGGCGAGGAGCGGCTGCTGACCGGCCCGGAAGCCGGCATCACCCGCGATTCCATCTCCGTCGACTGGGACTGGCATGGCCGCCGGCTAAAACTGTTCGACACTGCCGGCATGCGCCGCAAGGCCAGGATCCACGAGAAGCTGGAAGTGATGTCGGTGCAGGACGGCTTGCGCGCCATCCGCTTTGCCGAGATCGTCATCATCGTGCTCGACGCCACCATCCCGTTCGAGAAGCAGGATCTGCAGATCGCCGACCTGATCATCCGCGAAGGCAGGGCGCCGGTCATCGCCTTCAACAAATGGGACCTGATCGACAATCCGCAGGAACTGCTGACGGAACTGCGCGAAAAGACCACACGGCTTTTGCCGCAGGTGCGCGGCATCCAGGCGGTGACGGTTTCGGCCGAGACCGGCCGCAGCCTCGACAAGCTGATGGATGCCGTCATCAAGACGCACAAGGTGTGGAACAGCCGCGTTTCCACCGGCAAGCTCAACCGTTGGCTGGAAAGCATTCTGGCGCATCACCCGCCACCCGCCGTCGCCGGCCGCCGGCTCAAGGTCAAATATGTCACCCAGGCCAAGACCCGGCCGCCGGGTTTCGTCGTCCAGTGCTCGCGGCCCGACGCGATGCCGCAATCCTACGTGCGCTACCTCTCCAACAGCCTGCGCGAAGCCTTCGACATGCCCGGCGTGCCGATCCGGATAGCGCTGCGGACTTCGGACAACCCGTTCGCGGGGAGAGCGAACAAGCGCAAGTGAGCGATGACGGTTGCGGAATTCTCCGCAAGATTGGCGGGACAGCACCCCCCTCTGCCCTGCCGGGCATCTCCCCCGCAAGGGGGGAGATCAGTCGTTTCGTCTTTGGAGCCTCTCTTGCAACGTTGAAAATTGGCGAAAGCATTCGCGAGATCCAATCTCCCCCCTTGCGGGGGAGATGTCCGGCAGGACAGAGGGGGGTGTGACGGAACGCTACGCTGGACAGCCGCTTCCGTCTAAGCGACCTCTCTCAACCGCTCGTCCTGCGGCAGCGCCGCCACCGCCGCGTGCCACAATATATCCGCCAGCCGCGCCGCCACCGGGTCCAGTTCGGCGTCTTTCTGGTGCAGCACCAGCGCCATGGTCGGCAGCGCGGGTAAGCCCAGCGTTTGCGGCGCCATCGCCCTGACATTGGCCGGCAGGCCGATATCGGTGCGGATCGTCAGGCCGAGGCCGGCGGCGACCGCCGCCCAGATGCCGCCAAGGCTGGGGCTGGAGAAGGCCATCCGCCATGGCAGGCCGGCGCGGTCGAGCGTTTCCGTCGTCACTGTGCGCAGCAGGCATGGCGCTTCCAGCGCCACCAGCGGCAGTGCCTCGCCCTCGCGCAGCCTGGTCTCGATCAGCTTTGCCGGCCCGATCCAGCGCAATTGCGCGTCGCCGACATGCCGGCTGTAAGGCAGCGCCTGGCCGCTGTCCCAGGCCAGCGCAATGTCGAGATTGCCTGATGTGATCCGCTCGGCGAGTTCATAGCTGCGCCCGATCCGCGCCTCGATCTTGACCTTGGGGTGCGCGCGGGCGAAGCGTCCGAGCACCTCCGGCAGCACCGCCTCGCCGAAATCCTCCTGCAGGCCGAGCCTGACCCAGCCTTCCAGTTCCACGTCGTGGATGGCCGAGGCCGCCTCGTCGTTCAACTCGAGCAGCCGCCTGGCATAGCCGAGCATGGTTTCGCCGGCTTCGGTCAACGCCAGTCCGCGGCCCGACTTGCGGAAGATCGGCGTCGCCGCCTGGTCCTCCAGCTTCTTCAATTGCGCGCTCACCGCCGAAGTCGAGCGTCCAAGCCGGTCGGCGGCCTTGGCGAAGCTGCCGAGTTCCATGCCGGTGACGAAGCTTCGGAGGACATCGAGGTCGAAGGTTACGCGGCGCATCAAAACGGTCCTGTTTTTCGGGAACAATTGTCAAAAAATTCCCGATATTCGGGATGAAGTTATGGCGGTAAAGACGAGGCGTCAAGGTCCCGAAAGGGCATCAACAGGAGTCCCGCCATGTCGATTGCCGACGCAAATCGTGAGCCAGGCCGGGTTGGCCGAGCCGCCGCCGTCAGGTCGAAGGCTGAACGATTTCGCGCCAATCATCGCTGGAAGGTGCTTGGCATCGGCGTTGCCGCCAATGCCAGTTTCTCCGCCACCTTCGCCGGCATACCGGCGGCGGCGGTGTTTCTGCGGTCGGGCTATCACTTGAGCAATGGCAATCTCGGCCTGGTCCTCGGCCTTCTCGGACTGGGCGTTGCCTTGAGCGAACTGCCCTGGGGTCTGCTCACCGACCGCTGGGGCGATCGCGGCGTGCTGTTGACCGGCCTTGGCGCGACCGCGGCGTGGCTCGCCTTGATGGCGTTGTTCATCGTGCCCTCAGTGACCTATGTGCCTGGCGTCGCAATGCTGGCCGCATGCCTTCTGGTCGCCGGCCTGCTCGGCGGCAGCGTCAACGGTTCCAGCGGCCGCGCCATCATGGCCTGGTTCCACGAAGGCGAACGTGGCTTTGCCATGAGCATTAGGCAGACCGCCGTGCCGCTCGGCGGCGGGCTCGGCGCGCTGGTCCTGCCGTCGCTGGCATCGGTGCACGGTTTCGCGGCGGTCTTCGGGCTGCTGGCCGCCATGAACGCCGTCTCTGCGCTGTTTGCCTGGCGATGGCTGCACCAGCCGCCGGAACTGGACAATGCCGGCAGCATGGCCATGGCAAAGTCGGGCGGTCCGGCGCCGCTGCGCAATGTCGAGGTCTGGCGCATCGCCACCGCCATCGGCCTGCTCTGCTTTCCGCAAGTGGCGGTGCTGACCTTTGCCTCGGTCTTCCTGCACGATTTCGCCGGCATGGCCACGCTCACGATCAGCGCCAGCCTTGCCGCGGTGCAGACCGGCGCCATGGTGATGCGCGTCTGGAGCGGCCGCTTCACCGACCGCCATGGCAACCGCCGCTGGTTCCTGCGCCTCTGCAGCATGACAAGCGCGCTTGGCTTCGCGGCCGTCGGCCTGCTGGTCCTGGCGGCAGGAGCCACGCCAGACGCCCATGCCGCGTTGATCCTGGCGATCGCCGTGCTGCTGGTCGTTGCCGGCATTTCGGTCTCCGCCTGGCATGGCGTCGCCTACACCGAACTCGCCACGCTTGCCGGCGCCAGCCGCGCCGGAACCGCGCTCGGTCTTGCCAACAGCTTCGTCTTCATCGCCTTCTTCGTGGTGCCGACCGCCATTCCGGCATTGCTGCTCATCTGGTCGTGGCCTGGCGTCTGGCTGGTGGGCGCGCTCTGCGCCTTGATTGCATGGCCAATTTTCCTGCGGCCGGACTGACGGGTTGCCGGTCGGCAAACGGCGTCCCATTTCGGGCCGCTTCGGAAAAACACGATCAACCGCGTTAACCCCGCATCAAGGTTAATGCTTCACTTTGGCTCTCCAGTGGCTCAGTGGCGTTTCTGGAGAGTTCCCCGTGCATCGACGTGTCCTGAAGCGGCTGGCCGCCGCCGCCGGTGAGAAAAAACGTTCCTTCGTATCGCCATTGGTCATCGGGCTCGGCATCTGGATCGGCTTTCCGACCGTCGTCGCCTACCAGGACATGGGCAGCTTGATTTCCGGCCTCGAAGCTTCGGGCACCCGCTGGAACTCTTATGTCGAGCGCTCCGTCGCCGGCTCGGTTCATGCCGCCGAAATGCCTTTCATCGATTCCGTCACCACCGGTTCGCTCTCGGGCTCGGGCGTGCGCCTGCCCGGCGTCGGCAAGGTCTCGTTTCGCGGCAAGGGCAATGTCGCCGGCATCACGCCCGACGAGGACCGCATCATGCGCGCCGACAAGAAGGGCCGCATCATCCAGGTCTCGCCGGTGGCGCCGCCGAAGAACTTCAATGCCGGCTCGATCTTTCAGCGCACGTCCTCGCTGCTGCGGCCGAGCATGGACAGCGGCCTGAAGCTCGCCTTCGCCAAGCCCGGCATCAAGGGCAAGGAAATCCAGATCGCCCAGGCCTTCCACACCAATGTGGACAAGAAGCCCGATCCCGGCGTGCCGGCCATGCTTGCCGCCCTCGTCAACAATGACAGACCGGACGTGCTGGCCACCGCCTATGCCCAGGCCGAACCAGATTACGCCAAGGCCTCGCCCTTCGAAGCGCTGCTGCAGGACGAGGAGCCGAGCAGCGGGCGCTTCATTCCGCCGATGGCCAAGGGCGATCATTCGTGGATCCAGAACCCGCTGCCGGCCAGCGTCTTCTCCACGAAGGAGCAGGCCTGCCTTGCCAACGGCATCTATTTCGAGGCGCGCGGCGAATCCGTGCGCGGCCAGGCCGCCGTCGCGCAGGTCATTCTGAACCGAGTCCGCAATCCGGCCTATCCGAACTCGATTTGCGGCGTCGTCTACCAGAACGACAACTGGCTGAACCGCTGCCAGTTCTCCTTCGCCTGCGACGGCCGCAAGAAGCGCATCGAGAGCCCCGCCCACTACAAGACCGCGCAGGACGTCGCGATGGCGGTCACCGCCGGCAAGATCTTCATTCCCGAAGTCGGCTCATCGACCCATTACTACGCCAACTATGTCCATCCGGGCTGGGCGCGCACGATGCAGAAGATGACCAAGATCGGCCTGCATATCTTCTACCGCACGTATGGCGGCGGCTGGAGCTGAGCCCTTCGGCTTGCCTGTCGCAAACGAACCGCAAAGGCCCTGGAAGCCGAAATCGGACAGCGGTCGCCGGACGGATTCGGGGCATGTGCCGACCCGATAGTGCCGGGCACGATGTCGCACCTCGCCAAGTGGTTGATTCCAATAGAAAAAATACATGGCTTTGAAGTCCCGCCCGTGGCTTGACGGGCGCAAACCCTCTAACTATGTTGCCGGCGACTTTAGAAGCGGACGGACGGTGACGGTCTGACCGGGCAGGGGGGTTACGATGGCCGACAAGAACGGGCCAGACGGAACCGGAGAAACCGGCCGCGGCAGCAAGCACGAGGCCGACATCCGCGACGAAGATCTCGAACGCCGCCGGCGTGAGCTTGGAGCATCGCTTGCGACAAGACGGCCGGATCAGCTCGAGGGGAATGACGGCGCGAAAGCGACGGCCGGATATGGCCAGGCGCTCAAGCTGTCCAGCGAGTTCATCGCCGGGATAGTGGTGGGTGTGGGCCTTGGCTGGTTTCTGGATCGCGTGGCGGGAACCTCGCCATGGGGTCTGGTCGTCGGCTTGTTGCTGGGCTTTGGCGCCGGCGTGCTCAATGTCCTGCGTTCGTCAGGTGTTGTGGCGGAATTCGGAAAAAGCGAGAAGTCGCACGATCCGAAAGAATGAAATGGCGCGCCGCCAATGGCGCACAAGGACACTTAAGGCCGCTCGCGGTTTTGACGGGGATGTAAATGGCTGCTGACAAGGTCGATCCGATCCACCAGTTCCATATCGTCAAGCTGATTCCGATCAATATCGGAGGCTATGACCTGTCCTTCACCAATTCGTCCCTGTTCATGGTCGCGACCGTGCTCGTCGCATCGGCGTTTCTGTACCTCTCGACCTCCAGCCGCAGCCTTGTTCCCGGGCGCCTGCAGTCGGTTTCGGAAATGGGCTACGAGTTCGTCTCCAACATGCTGCGCGACGCCGCCGGAACGCAGGGCATGAAGTTCTTCCCCTTCGTGTTCTCGTTGTTCATGTTCGTACTGGTCGCCAACCTGCTTGGCCTTTTCCCGTACTTCTTCACCGTCACCAGCCACATCATCGTCACCTTCGGCCTCGCAGCCCTGGTGATCGGAACCGTCGTTGTCTACGGCTTCACGAAGCACGGTCTGGGTTTCCTCAAGCTCTTCGTGCCGCATGGCGTTCCGGTGTTCCTGCTGCCACTGGTGGTGCTGATCGAAGTGATCTCCTTCGTGTCGCGCCCGGTCAGCCTCTCGGTTCGTCTGTTCGCCAACATGCTGGCCGGCCACATCACACTGAAGGTGTTTTCGGGCTTCGTCGTCAGCCTGAGCGCGCTCGGCGCCGTCGGCGTTGCCGGTTCGGTGTTGCCGCTGGCCATGGCAGTCGCGCTGACCGCGCTGGAATTGCTGGTCGCTTTCCTGCAGGCCTACGTCTTTGCGGTGCTGACCTGCATGTATCTGAACGACGCCCTGCATCCCGGGCACTGACCTAGAATTTCCGGCATCTTTCGCCGGATGGAATTGCAACGAATTACAGATCCAAAGGAGTTTAAAATGGACGCAGAAGCAGCAAAGTACATCGGCGCCGGTATCGCTTGCCTGGGCATGGGCGGCGCGGGCATTGGCCTCGGCAACATCTTCGGCAGCTACCTGGCGGGCGCCCTGCGCAATCCGTCGGCCGCCGATGGCCAGTTCGGCCGCCTGATTTTCGGCTTCGCCGTGACCGAAGCTCTGGGCATTTTCTCGCTTCTCATCGCGCTTCTCGCCCTGTTCGGCTGAGCCCCTGTTCGGCCAATATCGGTCGGACGAGCATTGGGAAGAATTGGCTGGCCGCATTCCTGCGGCCATGCCTGATATCAGGGGATAGTCCATGTTCGTGACATCTGCGTTTGCGCAAGAGTCCGCACCCGCCGCTGAAGGCGCCCATACCGGTACGGAAGGCGGCACGCATTCCGGCGCCGGCGTGCCTGCCGAGGCGCACGGCACGTTCCCGCCATTCGATCCGGCGACGTTTCCGTCCCAGCTTCTGTGGCTGGCGATCACGTTCGGGCTGTTCTATCTGTTCCTGAAGAAGGTGGTGATGCCGCGCCTTGGCGGCATCATCGACGTCCGCAGCGATCGCATCACGCAGGACCTCGACCAGGCCGCCAGGCTGAAGGGCGAGGCCGACGCCGCCGTTGCCGCTTACGAGCAGGAACTTGCGGAAGCCAAGGCCAAGGCCAACGCGATAGGCCAGCAGGCCAACGACGCTGCCAAGGCTGAAGCCGAGGCTGCCCGCAAGAAGGTCGAGGCCGCCCTCGACAAGAAGCTCGGCGAGGCCGAGGCCAGCATTGCTTCCATCAAGGCCAACGCCATGAAGGAAGTCGGCACGATTGCCGAGGACACCGCTTCAGCCATCGTCGATGCGCTTGTCGGCGGCAAGACGAGCAAGGCCGAGATCTCGGCTGCGGTCAAATCCGTGGCCCGGTGAGGAGCACATCATGGACGCCACATCTCTCGCAACGCTTTGGGCAACAGTTGCCCTCGTCATTTTCCTCGGCGTTGCCGTTTACATCAAGGTGCCAGGCCTGATCGCCAAGTCGCTCGACGCCCGTGCGACCAAGATCAGCGACGAGCTTGCGGAAGCCCGCCGGTTGCGCGAAGAGGCCCAGCAACTGCTCGGCCAATACCAGAAGAAGCGCAAGGAAGCAGAGCAGGAGGCCGCAGCCATCGTCGCTGCCGCCAAGCGCGAGGCCGACATGCTTGCCGCCGAGGCGCACAAGAAGACCGAAGACTATGTCACCCGCCGCACCGCGCTTGCCGAGCAGAAGATCGGCCAGGCCGAGCGCGAAGCCGTCGCCGAAGTGCGCGCCAGCGCCGTCGACATCGCCGTCGAGGCGGCCCGCACGCTGCTTGCCGGCAAGATCGACGCCAAGGCCGGCGCCGACCTGTTCAAGTCCGCGCTGCAGGACGTGAAGGCCAGGCTGAACTGAGCGGGGTAACTCGCTGACATCAAGCCGCCCGGGCAACCTGGCGGCTTTTTTGTTGAGCGCGGACAATCTCCCCCCTTGAGGGGGAGATGTCGCCAAAGGCGACAGAGGGGGTCGGTGCGACCGGGCGCGACGCATTCTGCTGCGAAGAAGGGCTGGCGCTTCACGCGCGGCGACCCCCCTCTGGCCTGCCGGCCATCTCCCCCTCAAGGGGGAGATTAGCTGTCCAACCCGACAAACCCTTCTTCCTCAACCACCTCAACTCCACCCAGCCTGAACGGCGCGAATGACGCCCGGTGCAGCCTTGCCACCGGACCATGCGCTTCGATCGCGGTGCGGTGCCGCACGGTGGCGTAGCCCATGTGGACTTCGAACCCGTAGCGCTCGTGATGGCTGCCGCAGCCGCACATCATGCGGTCGCGCATCACCTTGGCGACGATCGAGGCGGCGGCGATCGATTGCGAGCGCTGGTCGCCCTTGATCAGCGCGCGGCCTTCGCAGAGGAGGCCCGGCGGCACATCGCGGCCATCGGCCAGCGCCAGCTTCGCCTGGATCGGCAGGCCGGCAAGGGCGCGGCGCATGGCTTCCAGGCTGGCCTTGAGGATGTTGCTGCCGTCAATGCCTTCGGCGCTGACCGAGGCCATCGACACGCCCAGCGCTGACCCCAGGATTTTCAGAAACAGCGCCTCGCGCTGCAAAGGGTTGAGCCGTTTGGAATCGTCTAGCCCGTCAGGAATGTTGGCGGGATCGAGGATCACCGCCGCCGCCACCACCGGCCCGGCCAGCGGACCGCGGCCGGCCTCGTCCATGCCTGCCACCGGCCAAAGGCCTTCGGCCATCGCCTTCGTCTCGAAGGAGAAGTCGGGCTTTTCGACGATTTCGAAAAGAAGCGGAGAATCGGAACGCGCGCGAGCCATGTTGCGGCGAGGTTCGCATCGGCTCCGATTCTCCGCAAGTCCCTCCAGTGGGGCAAGACCGGGAGGGCACCGTCTGCAGGCCGGGGGACAGGCCGGACGGGATTCTTGGGTCGCCTGCCAACCACGAGGGCAGGGCAGGCGCTACTTTCAGAGCAGCATCAGCTGCTCGGTCGCCTTGGCGGCGGCTACAAACTGGTCGGTTCGGAGCGTGCGCCGCTCGGCGTTGAGGCCGAGCCGCTTGGCCGTGATCTCGAAGCGCCGGCCGATCTGCCAGGCATAGGGGCCGGCGCCTTTCATCCGCTTGCCCCATTCCGAATCATAGTCCTTGCCGTCGCGCATCGAACGGATCAGCGACATCACGTGCCGGTAGCGGTCGGGATAGTGGCGCAGCAGCCAGTCCTTGAAGATCGGCGCCACCTCGAGCGGCAGGCGCAGGATCACATAGCCGGCCTCGCGGGCGCCTGCGGCGCGTGCCGAATCGAGGATGCGCTCCATCTCCTGGTCGGTCAGGCCGGGAATGATCGGCGCCACCATGACAGAGGCCGGGATGCCGGCATCGGAAAGCTGCCGGATCGCCTCGAGCCGCTTGGTCGGCGTCGACGCGCGTGGCTCCATGGTGCGCGCCAGCATGCGGTCCATCGTCGTCACCGACAGCGCCACCTTGGCCAAGCCCCGTTCGGCCATGCGCGACAAGATGTCGATGTCGCGCGTCACCAGATGGGATTTGGTGACGATGCCGACCGGATGGCCGCGCGCCTCCAGCACTTCGAGGATCTCGCGCATAATCCGGTATTGTTTCTCGATCGGCTGGTAGGGATCGGTGTTGGTGCCGATCGCGATGGTGCGCGGCTGATAGCCATCCTTCGACAGTTCCTTGTCGAGCAGCCGCGCCGCATCCGGCTTGGCAAACAGCTTCGCTTCGAAATCCAGCCCCGGCGACAGGCCCATGAAGGAATGCGTCGGCCGGGCGAAACAATAGACGCAGCCATGCTCGCAGCCGCGATAGGGGTTGATCGAGCGGTCGAAGGAAATGTCGGGCGATTCGTTGCGGGTGATGATGGTGCGCGGCTTCTCGACCTGCACTTCGGTCTTGAACGGCGGCAATTCCTCCAGCGAATTCCAGCCGTCGTCGAACACATGCCGGCTGACCGGCTCGAACCGGCCGGACGGGTTGATGCCCGCGGAACGGCCGCGGTTGCGATCCGGACGGACGCGCATGCCGCTCTGTTCGATCATCGCATTGGCCATCTCGGCTCGCCCTGCTCCGAAAGCAGCAATGTCCGCACGCACGATATGTTCCATTTTGGCCCTTTCCCAAGGACTGTCGGCTGGCTGTCGAATCGCTCTGTTCATGAAAATAATCCTATTTCGCTGATGAGAACAAAGCAAGAACTTTTTCGTTGGGCCATGCAAAACTGGCGCTGCGCCGGGCTTTCCGCTATTCGGCTAAAAATGCTCAGCGTTCTCATCGAAACCCGGGATGACGAAGAAGGCCTTGCCCGCACGCTCGCCTCGTTGATCGGCGGCGCGGTCGAGGGCGTGGTACGCGATGTCATCGTCTGCGACACCGGCTCGACCGACCAGACGCATCGGGTTGCCGATCATGCCGGCTGCCACTTCGTCGCCGGCGGCATTGCCGCGGGAATCAGGCAGGCGAAGGGTGACTGGCTGCTGTTTCTGGAACCCGGCGCAAGGCTGGCGGAGGGCTGGATCGACGACGTTGTCGCTCACACGGCGCGGCAAACCATGCCGGCGCGCTTTTCCCGTGCGCGCGGCAGCCGCACGCCGTTCCTGTCACGGGTGTTTTCGGGCAACCGGGCGCTGGCCGAAGGGCTGGTCATCAGCAAGCGCCAGGCCGCTGGCCTGTCGAAGAACGCGCACAGCGCCGAAGCCCTTGCGCGCGGTCTCGCCACCAGGCGGCTCGACGCCGAAATCTGGCTGGCGCCGAAGAAGTGATGTTTCTCCCTTTTCCCGTTCCCAGGGAGAAGGGTGCCCGAAGGGCGGATGAGGGGCAGCGTCGGCGTCTCATCCGCATTGGCACGGTCGCAGCACCATCCCTCTTTTTCGCCGCAAAAAGCTATTGTGCATTGCACAAAAGCTGACGCGGGATTAGCATTCCGTTGATGCGGGATATCGGGGTTTGGGTAGTGCCGGAGCGGTAAGCAAGCGCCGCGTCGTCGTTGCTGCCGTTCATATCTGAGGACCCCGATGAACCTTTCGTCCCCTGACAAATCCGGCGCCCCCAGTCTGGAAGCCATTGCCCGCAACGGCAGCCTGCTCCGCCGCATTGCGGTGCGTATCCCGACCTATCTGTCCGACCTGCGCGAAAATCCCGCATGGCTGCCGATGTTCGTGCTTGCCCGCACCATGCCGGCGCGCAAACTGCACTGGCTTGGCGCCAAAGCCGCGCGCCCCGCGCAGAGTGCCGGAGCGACGATGTTCAGGGGCGTCGACCTCAAGTCGATCGTCGCGGCGCTGCGCGCCGATGGCCTGTTCTCCGGACTGGTCCTTCCGCAGGCAATCCACGAAGAGATCGCCAGCTTTGCTCAGAGCACGCCGTGCTTCGGCAATTTCGACCGCCGGCTCGAATTCATGCCCGGAGAACACGCAGAAGCCGAGAAGCGGTTCGGCCGCTCTTTGCTCAGCGGACACTATTTCGAGCGCATCCTCGGCTGCAAGGCGGCACTCGCCATCCAGAACGACCCGCTGCTGCTCGACATCGCCCAGCACTATCTGGGCGGGCAGGCAAAGCTGATCACCACGCGTGTCTGGTGGAGCTTTCCGACCGGCGAGGCTTCCGACGCCGACAAGAACCTTGCCTCGCTCGGCAAATATCATTTCGATCTCGACGACTGGCGGATGCTGAAATTCTTCTTCTATCTCAAGCCCTGCGATGCCGGCACCGGCCCGCATGTCTATGTCAAAGGCAGCCACAACAGGCGCAGCCTCAAGCACCAGTTGACGCTGCTGGTCGGCCATCCGGCGCAAGACGTGCTCAAGGTCTATGGCGACGACAGCCCGGTCACGCTGACCGGCCAGGCCGGCCTCGGCTTCGTCGAGGACCCGTTCGGCTTCCACATGGGCACCGTGCCGTCCACCACGCCACGGCTGATGATGGAGGTCGGCTTCGGCGTCTCGCCGCCCTCGCGCCGCCGCTTCCACGGCGAACCGGTCATCCGCTGAGGCCGGAGCGGATCTCGACCGGCATCCAGCGCGCTTGCCGCCGGGCAATGCGACCCTCTTTGTTCTCGGCATCATAGTCCATTGGGACCGGCTCGCGGTTGAACCGCGGCCGGTCATCCAGCGCATTGACGATGACGATCGCTCTCGGTTCGCCGTCGGTGGTCACAGCAGCGACATAGACGCCGCAGTCCCGGCAGATGAGATAATCGGCGGTGCGCAATCCGAACCGGTATCGGTGCAGCCGCGCCTCGTCCTCGACCGAGACGATCAATCGGCCCTGCGGATCGGCGGCGGCGCGCGAACCATGCCGGACACAGAACGCGCACTGGCAGGCGCGGATCTCCACCTCGGCCGGCTCGATTCCCGTTTCGAACGTCAGGTGGATGTTGCCGCAATGGCAGCCGCCGCGGTGCGCGCTCATTGGATCTCTTCCGTCTTGACTTGGCGACAGACTATCCGCCCGACGACCCGGAGGAAATGACCTCTCGAAGGCGCAGCCGCCATTCTGCCTGACAAAGGCAGCACTTGGCCGGCTTTGCCTTGGTTTACGAGGCGGCCTTGCCGCGCCGCAAATGCTCGTCCAGGCGCGGCATGATCTCGACGAAGTTGCAGGGCATGTGGCGGTAGTCGAGCTGCGGTTTCAGGATGCCGTCCCAGGCCTCCCTGCAGGCGCCGGGCGAGCCCGGCAGCACGAAGACGAAGGTGGCGTTGACGACGCCGCCCGTCGCCCGACTCTGCACTGTCGAGGTGCCGATCTTGTCGTAGGAAATGCGGTGGAACACTTCGGAAAAGCCATCCATGCGCTTCTCGAAGATCGGCTCCAGCGCCTCCGGCGTCACGTCGCGGCCGGTAAAACCGGTGCCGCCGGTGGTGATGACGACATCGATGTCTTCGTCGCGCGACCAGCCCAGCACCTTATCGCGGATTTTCTCCAGGTCGTCGGTGACGATGTCGCGCGCGGCCAGGACATGGCCGGCCTCGACGATGCGATCGGCCAGCGTCCGCCCTGATTTGTCGTCGGCAAGGCTGCGCGTATCGGACACCGTCAGCACAGCGATGCGCACCGGGATGAACGGGCGGCTTTCGTCAATTTTGGTCATCGGCCCCCTCTGAAGCGATGCTTCGTGTCGCGGCGACAAACCACTCCGGTTCGCGGCTGCGGATCTCGGCGGCGGCGCGCTTCGCGACATTGCCGGTCTCGAACAGCCCGAAGCATGTCGCGCCGGAGCCCGACATGCGCGAGAATCCAGATCCGGCCCTGTTCAGCAGGGAAAGCGCTCGGCCGATGGGCGGCTGGATCGCCTGCGCCGCCGGTTCGAGATCGTTGCGGGTGATCTCCAGCCAGTTGCGGACGCTGTGGAAGTCAAATGCACGCGGCAGCGGCGGCAGTCCTTCATTGTCGCGTTTTTCAAGTGCATTGAACACATCGGGCGTCGAGACGGCGACGCCGGGATTGACCAGCACCAAAGCGAGCGCCGGAAAATCCGGCACCAGCGACAGCTCGTCGCCGACGCCACGCGCAACCAGCGGTTTTGCCGCAAGACACATCGGCACGTCGGCGCCGAGCGTGAGACCGATCCGGCTCAGTTCGGCCTCGCCGATGTCGAGCCCCCAGGTCCGGACAAGACCCTGCAATACCGCCGCCGCGTCGCTCGAGCCGCCGCCGACCCCGGATGCGACCGGCAGGTTCTTTTCCAGCCGGATGGCAACCGGCGGCGTGCTCTGCTGGCCGGCCTGCCTGCGCAGCGCCTCGCGCGCCTTCACCACCAGATTGCTGTCGTCGATCGGCACGGAAGTCGCGTAACGGCCCGATACGGAGAACCGGTCGGCGTCGGCAGGCTCGATCTCGACCCTGTCGCCGAAGCGGGTGAAAACGACCAGGCTCTCGAGCAGATGATACCCGTCGGCGCGCCTGCCGCTGACGTGCAGCGCCAGATTTATCTTGGCGGGCGCAAGCCACGTCCGGGCTGCGGCATCCAAACTGTCGGCTGCTGACGGGATGATGCTCAGTCCTTGGCCAGGCGGTATTCGCCGGTCTTGGGATCCTGGACCAGCGTGCCGTTGGTGCCGTTGGCTGCCTGCTTTTCGGTGCGCCGCACCTTGGCGGTCACACGTTCGGCCTCGCGGACGAAGGTGCGGTAGCCGAAATAAGCGGCTGCGCCGACAACTGCGAAGAAAATGATCTGTGGCATTTCAAAGCTCCTCCCTCGCAAGGCGGCAAGGCAGACTGTCAAGCCCTCATGCTAGACGCTTTCCCTGCTTTTTCAAAGCCCGAAGCGAGCCCACAATGCGCGCTCTTCCGCCGCATCGATCACGCCGCTTGCGGCGGCGGCGGCAATATCGGGCGCTGAAAAGTTCGAGCCGAACAGGCCGATGCGGCCAAACAGGCCACGCGGCGCGGTGACCAGCCTGAGCTGGGTTTTCGCGCCGAAGCGGGTTTTCAGTACCGTGCGCATGTCGCTCAACGCATCGACGAGGCCAAGCTCCAGCCCTTTCTTGCCGGTCCAGAACAGGCCGGTGAACAGGTCCGGATCGTCCTTCAGCTTGGTGCCACGGCGTTCCCTGACCAGGTCGATGAAGGTCTCGTGCACTTCCAGCTGCAGCGCCTTCAGGCGCTCGACGTCTTCCCTCTTCTCCGGCTTGAACGGGTCGAGCACCGCCTTGTTCTGGCCGGCGGTGTGGACACGGCGCTCGACACCGATCTTCTTCATCAACTCGGGAAAGCCGAACGAGGCCGAGACGACACCAATCGAACCGACGATGGAGGACGGATCGGCAAAGATCTCGTCGCCGGCGACCGCGATCATGTAGCCGCCCGAGGCCGCCACATCCTCGACGAAGACCAGCACCTTCTTGTTCTTCTCGACCGCGAGGTCACGGATGCGCTTGAAGATCAGCCGCGACTGCACCGGCGAGCCGCCAGGCGAATTGATCGAAATGGCGACGGCGGGCGCATCGAACAGGAACGCCTTTTCGATGAGGGCGGCGGTGGACGCC
The DNA here is from genome assembly GCF_000503155.1 of Mesorhizobium sp. LSJC285A00. NCBI lineage: Bacteria > Pseudomonadati > Pseudomonadota > Alphaproteobacteria > Hyphomicrobiales > Phyllobacteriaceae > Mesorhizobium > Mesorhizobium sp. LSJC285A00. Next base: position 78,223 of record NZ_AYVK01000005.1, on the reverse strand, counting down.
AAGGACAGGCTCGGCCGGAACGGGCCGCCGCCGGCCATGATGGTGCCATGCAGCCTGATGACGGGAATGGTGACGACGCTGGATCGCCAGGATTTCGGCAGCAGGCGGTTGAAAAGGCGTTTCACGAGGTGGCTGTCTCCAAATGGCTTCAACGCATGTAGGGATTTGCCGGTCAACGGCAATGCTGCAATCCATCTCAGCCAACTGTGTGCCGGTTTTGCGGCAACGACACTGACGGGCCTAAATCAATCGCCAAACAGCGACGCCAGTCCGTTGTTGATCATCTCGGTTCGTTCCGACGGGCCGTCGCCCGTTTGCCCATGCAGCATCAAAGGCTGGCGGATCGACAGCTTGCCGCGCGCGCCGAGCGCTGCCCTGACGACAATGCGGATTGCGGCTGCTTCCGGGCGCGGATGCACGGCCAGCATCTCGGCGTCGCCGAAGCGGCCCGACAGCGCATGGAGGAGGTCGCCAAGCTGTTCCGGCCGCGCAATGACGGCCAGGCCCCCGCGCGGCTTGGCGACGGCAGCCGCACTCCGGATCCAGCTTTCGAACAGCCCGTCGTCCATGACATGCGCCTGCCGCCGCAGCGGATCGGGCGTGGCGCGGTCTTGCGCCGCGTTGAAGGGCGGGTTCATGATGACGAAATCGAAGGAATTGTCGGCAAGGCCGGCTTGCGTCCGCGCCCGGCCCGACAGCGTGACGTCGGCGGTCAGCACCGAGGCGCGATTGCCGAGATGCGCATTGCCGGGATGGGCGAGCGTGGTTGTGGCGAAGCCTGCCATCTCGGTCGACCGTTCGACGAGCACGACCTGCGCCTCTGGGCAGCGCGACAGCACGGCAAGACCCGCCGCACCGGCGCCGGCGCCGAAATCGGCGAGGCGTCCAGCAAAGCCGGATGGAACTGCTGCCGCCAGCATCATGGCATCCATCCCGGCGCGATGCCCTGTCCTGGGCTGGACCAGCCAGAAGCGGCCGCGATGGAAGGCATCGACCGTATGGGCCGGCGTATCGCTGGTAAGCGCGCTCGCTTCAGCCATTATGTCTGGCGGATTTCGTTCTCGATGCCGGCGTCTTTCAAGATGCGCCGCGCCTGATCGGCCTGGACGGCATCGACCATCACGCGCTTCTGCAAAAGACCGATCGACCCTTCGAGAATGCTCATGTTCTGGTCGGCGACGAAGCAGGCGATCCCGGCATCGCGCATCAGCGATTCGACGAAGGAGATGATCACGGCATCGTTGGTGCGCACGAGTTCTATCATCGGACGAAGTTCGCAGGTTGCAGCGTTGATGTAAACGCCGGAGCATGGCGCCGAAAAGTGTGGAGCGGTTTCCGGGCAACGGCATGCGGTCGCTAAGGTTGACACGCCGTCACCGCAGCCGCGCCAATTCGCCTCTTGCCGTGCCCGTATGTGCCGCCTTAGAGTCCCAGGTGGGACCAGGGTGCCGTCGCACGCGTGATCAAAGACGGGAGTGTTTGTTGGTGGGTGTCGTTCTCAACATCGAAAACGGGAAGCGGGAACCCGCGTCCATCAAGGATCTCATCGACCTGACAGCAGCCGATATGGGGCGCGTCAACAAACTGATCCTGTCCAAGGCCGGCTCCGACGTCGAGATGATCCCGGAGGTCGCCAATCATCTGATCTCGTCGGGCGGCAAAAGGCTGCGTCCCATGCTGACGCTCGCGGCGGCCCAGATGTTCGGCTATTCTGGCGAGGGCCACGTCAAGCTCGCCACCGCGGTCGAGTTCATGCACACCGCCACGCTGCTCCATGACGACGTCGTCGACGAGAGCGGCATGCGGCGCGGCAAAAAGACTGCCCGCATGATCTGGGGCAACCAGGCGAGCGTGCTGGTCGGCGATTTCCTGCTCGGCCAGGCTTTTCGCATGATGGTCGATGTCGGTTCGCTGGAAGCGCTCGACATCCTGTCCAGCGCCGCCTCGATCATCGCCGAGGGCGAGGTGATGCAGCTGGCGGCAGCCAAGAACCTGGATACCACCGAGGACGAGCATTTCGCCGTCATCAAGGCCAAGACCGCGGCGCTGTTCTCGGCTGCCGCCGAGGTCGGCCCGGTCATCGCATCGGCGACGCGCAACGATCGCGCCGCCTTGCGCTCCTACGGCATGAATCTCGGCCTTGCCTTCCAGCTCATCGACGATGCGCTGGATTATGGCGGCTCCAGCCAGGAGCTGGGCAAGAATGTCGGCGACGATTTCCGCGAAGGCAAGGTTACGCTGCCGGTCATCCTCGCCTACCGGCGCGGCACCAAGGCCGAGCGCACCTTCTGGAAGCGCGCCATCGAGGACAATGTCACCGACGATGCCGGCCTGGAAAAGGCGATCGGCCTGATGACCCGCCATGGCGCCATTGCCGACACCATCGGCCGCGCCCGCCATTTCGGCGAGATCGCCCGCGACGCGCTGGCGCCGCTGGAGGCGACGCCGCAGAAATCGGCGCTGATCGACGTCATCGACTTCTGCATCAGCCGGGTGAACTGACCCGCGCCTGGCGCCAAAGCAAGATTGCACGCAAAATCGGGCAATCACCGCTCGACAATCGGCAGCAGTGCAAATTATCTATAAAACATGGCAAAGACCGCAGACGACACCATCGCCGTGCGCATCAGCAAGGTGCTGGCGGATCGCATCATATCGGGTGGGATCGAACCCGGCGCCCGGCTGCGGCAGGATCACATCGCCGAGGAATTCCAGACCAGCCATGTCCCGGTGCGCGAGGCCTTTCGGCGCCTGGAGGCGCAAGGGCTGGCGGCCAGTGAGCCCAGGCGGGGCGTACGCGTCGCCGCCTTCGACCTCGGCGAAGTCAGGGAAGTCGCCGAAATGCGCGCAGCCCTCGAAGTGCTGGCGCTGCGCCATGCCGCGCCGCATCTGACGGCTTCCATTCTCAATCTTGCCGAAGAAGCCACAAAGGCCGGCGACAAATCCCGCGATGTCAGATCTTGGGAGGAGGCCAACCGCACCTTCCACCGGCTGATCCTGGCGCCCTGCGGCATGCCGCGGCTCATCGCCACCATCGACGATTTGCACGCCGCAAGCGCCCGCTTCCTGTTCGCCGCATGGCGCTCGGAATGGGAAATCCGCACCGACCAGGATCATCGCGCGATCCTGAGCGCGCTGCGGCAGGGCAATACCGAATCGGCCGCCGCCACGCTTGGCCGGCACGTTCAGTGGATCGGCCAGAAACCGGTCAAGACCGCGTCGGGCAAGATGCGCGAAGCGTTTGCCATCGTCGGGTAGGGACGAAGGGACAAGTCGTCGGATTCCGCGCGTAGCGATCCTTCACACCCCCCTCTGTCCTGCCGGACATCTCCCCCGCAAGGGGGGAGATCAACAGCTTTGCCGTTGCGTTAGTCCTGCAACGTCGGCCATTGGCGAAAGCAAAGGCGACATCCGATCTCCCCACTTGCGGGGGAGATGGCCGGCAGGCCAGAGGGGGGTGCTGTCCCGCCAGCCTTTCCAAATGTCCTTTATTCGACACGCAAGCCCAAGCCTTTTTAGGGGTGAGGGTTGCCATTCCCGCGCAAATATGGATTCGATAATAGATCGAACAACAAAATTATCTATAATTTCAAACCAGCTAGGAAGCACCATGACCTACATCGCCTTTTCGCCGTCCAAGCCGTCCTTCAGCCCGTTGCGCCTGCAAACCCGCTCGCATAGCTGGCAGGCCGCGGCCGTCGCCCTCGGTACGCTGTTTCTGGCGCTGTTGTCCCAGATCGAGGTGCCGATGGTGCCGGTGCCGGTCACCATGCAGACCTTCGCCGTGACGCTGGTCGGCGCACTTTATGGCTGGCGGCTTGGCGCCATGACCATCATCGCCTGGCTCGCCGAGGGCGCCGTGGGCTTTCCTGTCCTGTCCGGAGGGGCAGCGGGCGCGTCGTATTTCGTCGGGGCAACGGGCGGTTATCTCTTCGCCTTCCCGGTCGTCGGCGCGCTGGTCGGCTGGCTGGCCGAACGCGGCTGGAACGGCAACCGCGTGCTGCTCGCCTTCGCCGGCATGGTCCTCGGCAACCTCGCCTGCCTGGTTCTCGGCACGGCCTGGCTCGCCGTCATGATCGGCCTCGAACAGGCCATCACCTTCGGCTTCTTGCCCTTCCTCGTCGGCGGCCTGCTGAAATCGGCGCTCGGCGCCGCGACGCTCAAGCTGTTTTCCGGTAAGGCGGACCCGGCAGGAGCATGATCCCGAAAAGTGGAGTCCGGCTTTCGGAAGAGATCATGCTCAAACAAAAAGATGGAGCCCCATCCCGATATCTTCGGGATGGAACAGGCTCCGCAACCGCGTCCTAAGACCGATGACCGTCAGGCTGCGCTCCCACCATCTGCTTTGCCTGCTGACCTATGTCGGCAAGGGCTACAGCGCAGCCTTCGTCGCCAACTATGACGTGATCGCGAAACGCCTGGGCCGGGGCGAGGATATTCTGATCGTCTCCGGCCCCGACGACATCTGCCGGCCGCTGCTCGGCGAGGCCGAGCCCCACTGCTTGCGCGAAAGCGCCGCAGGCCGGGACGAGCTGGCAGCACGCGATGTCGGCAAGCTGCTGGCCCGGCCGATCGAGGCGGGCGTCCGTCTCAGCCTCGACGCGGCAACGCTTGCCGCCTTGCGCGCGGCCTTTTCAGCCGGCGTGACGCGTGAGGCCTGCCAGGGTTGCGAGTGGGCCAGCCTGTGCAGCACGATAGCGGCAGGNCTCCCAACCCCGATCTGCTATTGTCGGAACCGACAGTGTCTGCGTCGCCATGGTTTGTTAATCGGGTGACCCGATTGTGAATTCGGCCCGGATTGCAGCCTGACCCCAAAAAGGCCATGCTTTGTCAGGAAACATCGAGTCTATGGCTTCTCCGCGCCGACGCGGGATGGCGCTTGGCTGAAAGGGATACGATGCGGCAAGGACGTGCGCGCTGGCTCGCGGGGCTGGCAATTGTGGCAGGGATGGCGATTTCTCCGCTGCCTGCCTACGCCAAGGAATCGACCGACCCGGTCAAGATCACCTCCTTCTCGGGCGCCTATCTCGCCGCCCGCATCGCCGAAGGCGACAACGACCTCGACAATGCCATCGCTTATTACAAGCAGGCGCTCGCCTTCAATCCCGGCGACACCTCGCTGCAGCAAAGCCTGATGCTGTCGCTGATCGCGCAAGGCCGCTTCGAGGAATCGCTGGTCTATGCCGACAAGCTCAAGGCAGTTCCCGACGTCGAGCGCTTCTCGCGTCTGGCTCTGGCGGTCGATTCCTTCCACAAGAAGGATTTCACCAAGGCGCAGTACTGGCTCAAGCTGTCGCTCGAATCCGATCTCGACCGGCTGATTTCCGGCGTCATGTCCGGCTGGGCACAAGAGGGCGCCGGCGACCCCACCGGGGCGATGGCCTCGATCGACAAACTGCAGGGGCCTGACTGGTTCGGCCTGTTCAAGTCCTTCCACCGCGCGCTGATCGCCGATGCCGCAGGTCTGTCGGACAAGGCCGACGCGCTTTATGACGCGACCCTGACCGACGTCACGGCCGGCGGTGCCGCGCCCGAGACATGGATGCGCAACGCCCAGGCCTACGCGTCTTTCCTGGCGCGCAAGGGCAACAAGAACAAGGCGCTCTACGTGCTCGACAAGGCCGAGGCGTTCGCGCCCGGCAAGCTCGACATCCAGGCGCTTCGCGACAGGATCAGCAAGGGCGACAAGATCGAGCCCTTCGTCGCCAGTCCCTCCGAAGGCGCCGCTGAAATCCTGCTCGACCTCGCCATCGCGCTCAATCGCGGCGGCGGCGAGCCGTTCGTGCGCCTCTATCTGCAATATGCGCTCGCGCTCAAGCCCGACAGCGACGCCGCTTTGGTGCAGCTTGCCGCCGTTGCGGAGCAGTTGAAGGACGGCGAAGGCGCCATTGCCCTCTATAGCCGCATTCCAGCCTCTTCGCCTCTGAAAGAGCTTTCCGACCTGCAGCTCGGCCTCAACCTTGCCGATCTCAACCGTCACGACGAGGCGATCGCCCATCTGAAGGCATTCGTCGAAGCTCACCCCGATGACATGCGCGCCTATCTGGCGCTCGGCGGGGTCTATGCCTCGAAGGAGGATTTCCGCTCCGCCGCCACTCTCTATGACAAGGCGGTCGCGGTGCTGAAGACGCCGACCAATGCCAACTGGAACATCTACTATCAGCGCGGCATCGCCTATGAGCGGCTGAAGGAATGGCCCAAGGCCGAACCGAACTTCCTCAAGGCGCTGGAACTGTTCCCCGACCAGCCGCAGGTGCTGAACTATCTCGGCTATTCCTGGGTCGACATGAACATGAACCTCAAGGAAGGCCTGGCGATGATCCAAAAGGCCGTCGACCTCAGGCCGAGCGACGGCTACATCGTCGATTCGCTGGGCTGGGCCTATTTCCGCATGGGCCGGTTCGACGACGCCGTGCGCGAAATGGAGCGCGCCGTGTCGCTCAAGCCGGAAGATCCGGTGCTCAACGACCATCTCGGCGATGCCTATTGGCGCGTCGGCCGCAAGCTCGAAGCCACTTTCCAGTGGAACCAGGCGCGCGACCTGAAGCCGGATCCCGATGTGCTTGCCATTTTGCAGCAGAAGCTGATGAAGGGCCTGCCGCCGATCGAATCCAACACGGCGCAGGAAACCCCGAAAGTCAAGCCGGCCACCCCGCCAGCGCCGAAGGGGTGATCGGGCCATACTTCTGATGAAACGGGGCTCGCTGAGCCCCGTTTTTGTTTCGGCTTGGCGTCTTAGAATAATTCCAGGAAAAGTGTGCGCGGTTTTCCGCTCGGAATTGCGACAGAAACAAAGAGATAGAGACGCCCTATCGCGATCGTCATTCTATGGCGGAGCAAGGAGCGAAGCGACGCGGCGCAGACCCAGCGTTGGCGCTCATTCTAGAACAGCTTTCGGTAGACGACGAACCCCGAGAGATCGCCGATCTTGTCGTAGAGCTTCATCGCCGTGTGGTTGGTTTCGTGTGTCAGCCAGTAGACGCGGCTGGAGCCTGCGGTTTGCGCCCTGGTATAGACGTCTTCGATCAGTGCCCGGCCGACGCCCTTGCCGCGCGACGCCTCATTGGTGAAGAGATCCTGCAGATAGCAGTTCGGCGAAATCGCCGTCGTGGTGCGGTGGTAGAGATAGTGGACAAGGCCGAGAAGCTTGCCTTCGCTCTCCGCGACCAGCGCATGCATCGGCTCATAGGCATCGAAGAAGCGCGACCATGTCATTGCAGTGATGTCACCGGGCAGGGCGGTCTCGCCCGAGCGGCCGTAAAACGCATTGTAGCCGTCCCACAGCGGCAGCCATTGCTCGTAATCCTCTCGGGTGACGGGGCGTACGGTGAACTGGCCTTGCATGGCTGAACCTTTGTCGTTGAAGCTGGGCGAGCAAACGGCCACCGGCACCGTCCGGCAATGGGCCAGTCCGAAGCAAAGCGTTCAACCTCTCATCAAGGCGGCGATAGGCGCTGCCTTGACGCCTACCGGCCCGGCAACTAGGGAATGGCATCATTTCAGCGCTTTCCGAGGCCGCCGTGACGTCAGACAGTCCAGCCCATATGCATCCCAGCCGCTCGTTCCAGGGGCTGATCCTGACCCTGCACAATTACTGGGCCGCCTATGGCTGCGTCATCCTGCAGCCTTACGACATGGAAGTCGGCGCCGGCACCTTCCATCCGGCCACCACGCTGCGCGCGCTCGGGCCCAAGGGCTGGAACGCCGCCTACGTCCAGCCCTCGCGCCGGCCCAAGGACGGCCGCTACGGCGAAAACCCCAACCGGCTGCAGCATTATTACCAGTACCAGGTGATCCTGAAGCCCAACCCGCCGAACCTGCAGGAACTCTATCTCGGCTCGCTCAAGGCGATCGGCGTCGATCCGTTGCTGCACGACATTCGCTTCGTCGAGGACGACTGGGCAAGCCCGACGCTTGGCGCCTGGGGGCTCGGCTGGGAGTGCTGGTGCGACGGCATGGAAGTGTCGCAGTTCACCTATTTCCAGCAGGTCTGCGGCATCGAATGCGCGCCGGTGGCGGGAGAACTGACCTACGGCCTGGAGCGGCTGGCCATGTATGTGCAGGGCGTCGACAATGTCTACGACCTCAACTTCAACGGCCGAGAAGGCGCCGAAAAAGTCACCTATGGCGATGTCTTCCTGCAGGCCGAGCAGGAATATTCCAGGCACAATTTCGAATATGCCAACACCGCCATGCTGCTCAGGCATTTCGAGGACGCCGAAGCCGAATGCAAGGCGCTGCTCGCGGCCGGCGCCCCGGCTTCGAACGACAATCTGCCGATGCACCGCATGGTCCTCCCGGCCTATGACCAGTGCATCAAGGCCAGCCACGTCTTCAACCTGCTCGACGCGCGCGGCGTGATTTCGGTGACCGAGCGGCAGAGCTACATCCTGCGGGTGCGCAATCTGGCGAAAGCCTGCGGCGAGGCATTTTTGCAGACCCAGGCCGGCGGGCTCGCCGCCTGAGGCTCACTTCATCATTTCGAGGGAAATGTTGATTGGGGCCAACATCGGGCCAGTCGACCCCGCCATGGTCCGCATAGCCTGCCGTACGCCCGGCATCGAGAAGGCGCCATGCACCTGCGCGGCGAAACAGGCGCTGAGCGCGATGATGTGGAGAAGTCTCGATGCCGTTTTCATGGTCGTTCAGCCAATAGGTCCCTGCCTGAGCGTTGGTCGCTTCAGCGCTGCGTTTGGTTCATGGAAATCTTTGATCAAAGGACGGGCGGGCTGGTTGCGGCCCGACAGGGGCGGTCAAAATTCCTGGAAACAGCGGTCAGCCGAGTTGCTATGCCCTCTTACCTCCCCCTAGATGGGGGAGGTCGCCGCGAAGCGGCGGGGGGGGGTGACAGCGCGACGTTCCATGCCAAAACTCGATCGATTCAAGCTGCAGTCTGCGCAAAGGNGGGGGTGACAGCGCGACGTTCCATGCCAAAACTCGATCGATTCAAGCTGCAGTCTGCGCAAAGGCTTCGCGCGGCGATGACCGACGAGGAACGCATCCTGTGGCGGCATCTGTGGCGCATTCCAGTAGAAGGCACTCATTTTCGCAGGCAGGCGTCGGTAGGCGTTTACTTCCCTGATTTCATCTCCCACCGGCTGAAGCTGATCATTGAGGTGGACGGTGCCCATCACAGCTTCGATGACCAACAGCACCATGACGAACGTCGAACGAAATGGTTTGAGAGCCAGGGTTATCGAGTCATCCGCTTCTGGAACCATGAAATCAAAAACGAACTGGATTCCGTGCTCGATACGATCTATGCGGCGGTGGAAGAACGAAAATCACACCTGCGTTTGCGCGATGGTGCCGAAGGTATCGGCGGCTGAGAGGTCGCCACCCCACCCCGGCGCTGCGCGCCGACCCTCCCCATCGAGGGGAGGGTGGGAGCCTAACTATGCCTGATCTGCTTCTAGAACTCCGCTCGGAAGAGATTCCCGCCCAGCCGCGCAACCGCAGCGCCGGAGGCGCGAGGACCCGCAATCAGGAAGAAGGCATGCGGGTGGAGAAACTCTGATGCCTGATCTTTTGCTAGGACTTCGCTCCGAGGAAATCCCCGCCCGGCCGCGCAACCGCAGCGCCGGAGGCGCGAGGACGCGCAATCAGGGAGAAGGCATGCGGGTGGAGAAACTCTGATGCCGGATTTGTTGCTGGAACTCCGCTCCGAGGAAATCCCCGCCCGCATGCAGCGCAAGGCGGCGGGCGATCTCAGGAAGATGCTGACCGACGGTCTGGTCGAGGCGGGTCTGACCTATGACGCCGCGCGCGAATACTGGACGCCGCGGCGCCTGGCGCTCGATGTCAGGGGCCTGACCGCGCGCTCGAAGGATATCCACGAGGAGATCAGGGGGCCGTCGACGACGGCGCCGGAACAGGCGGTGCAGGGCTTTCTGCGCAAGGCAGGTCTTGCCTCGGCTGCCGAGGCGCATGTCCATTCCGATCCGAAGAAGGGCGATTTCTACGTCGCCCATATTTCGAAGCCGGGCAGGGCGGCGGAAGAAATCATCGCCGAGCTGGTGCCGGCCATCATTCGCAGCTTCCCGTGGCCGACATCGATGCGCTGGGGGCCGGCTTCGGCCAAGCCCGGTTCGCTACGCTGGGTGCGGCCGCTGCAGACGATTCTGTGCACCTTCGGCCCGGAGACCGAGGAGCCGGTGGTGGTCGATTTCGAGATCGATGGCATCCGCTCGGGCAATATCACCTACGGCCATCGTTTCATGGCGCCGGGAGAAATCACCGTGCGCCGCTTCGACGATTACGTGACCAAGCTGGAAGCGGCCAAGGTCGTGCTCGATGGCGACCGCCGCAAGGAGATCATCCTTGCCGACGCCCGCAACCTCGCCTTCGCCAACGGGCTCGATCTGGTCGAGGACGAAGGGTTGTTGGAAGAAGTGTCGGGCCTGGTCGAATGGCCGGTGGTGCTGATGGGCGAATTCGAGCAGGCCTTTCTTGCTATACCGCCAGAAGTGGTCCGGCTGACCATCCGCGCCAATCAGAAATGCTTTGTCACCCGGCCGCAGGGCGACGGCGAAAACCTCTCCAACCGCTTCATCCTCACCGCCAACATCGAGGCCAAGGACGGCGGCAAGGAGGTCGCGCACGGCAACGGCAAGGTGGTGCGTGCCCGCCTGTCGGACGCGCTGTATTTCTGGAAGACCGACCAGGGCGATCTGCCGGATCTGGAGCAGCTCGAGGCGTCGGCGAAGAAATTCGGGCTCGATCTGAAAAAGCCGCTCGACCAGCGCATGGCCCGCCTCGACCATCTCAATGTCACCTTTCACGCCAAGCTCGGTACGCAAGGCGATCGGGTGGAGCGGATCAAGCGGCTGGCGCAGGAGCTGGCGCCAACAGTGGCGCAGTCGATCTCCCCCCTTGAGGGGGAGATGGCCGGCAGGCCAGAGGGGGTCGCTTCGGCTGCCGCGACGCCGTCCGGTCTCTCGAAGAAAGAGGGAGTTGGCGCTCCACGCGAGACGACCCCCTCTGTCGCCTTCGGCGACATCTCCCCCTCAAGGGAGGAGATTACCGCGCTCGCGGCCCGCGCCGCGGTGCTGGCCAAGGCCGATCTTACGACCGAAGCAGTGGGCGAGTTTCCGGAACTGCAAGGCGCCATGGGGCGCAAATACGCGCTGCTGCAGGGCGAGCATCCGTCCGTGGCTGCGGCGATCGAGGAGCACTACAAACCGCAAGGTCCGTCGGATAGCGTGCCGACCAATCCGGTGTCGATTGCCGTCGCGCTGGCCGACAAAATCGATACGCTGGTCGGCTTCTGGGCCATTGATGAAAAGCCGACGGGCTCGAAGGATCCTTACGCGCTGAGAAGGGCAGCACTGGGTGTGGTGAGGATCCTGATCGAGAATGGGATCTCACTGCCGCTGACATCGCTCTTCGATAGTGCCTATCAAACGGCGAGTTATCTCGCGTCTAAGGCTGGACGGGCCTTTGGCTCCGACCTCCTCGCCTTCTTCCACGACCGCCTGAAAGTCTATCTCCGCGACCAGGGCGCTCGGCATGATCTCATTGACGCCGTGCTGGCAGGTGGTGGAAGCGCGCCAATCTCCCCCATTGTGGGGGCGGCGAAGCCGACAAAGGGGGGCGCTGTCCCGCCGACCTCTCATTCTGGCGCGCCCCCCTCTGCCCTGCCGGGCATCTCCCTCACAAGGGGGGAGATCGGCCAATCGCACTCGGATGACCTCCTGCAGATCGTGCGCCGCGTCGAGGCGCTAGGGTCCTTCCTCGACACCGAGGACGGCAAGAACCTGCTCGCCGGCGCCAAGCGCGCGGCCAACATTCTGGCTGCCGAGGAGAAGAAGAAAACGCGCGTCGCCGCGACTGTTGAGCCGGCGCTGTTTCGCGAGGAGGCCGAGAAATCGCTGTTTGCGGCGGTGAATCAGGCGGAGAGAGAAGCCGGCGAAGCGATTCAAAACGAAGACTTTTCCGCCGCCATGCTGGCGCTTAGCGTGCTGCGCGAACCGGTTGATTCATTCTTTGAACGCGTTCTCGTGAATGATGAGGACCAGGCCGTGCGCGCCAACCGCCTGGCGCTGCTGGCTCGCATCCGCACGGCCACCGATCAGGTCGCGGATTTTTCCAGAATAGCTGGCTAAGGGACGGACAAGCCCGAACACGGGCGGCGTTCACACGCCGCCCGTCTTGTTTTCAGTCCTCCCGAGGCTGACTCCGTCAGTCCTCCAAAATGCTGACATGCACGCTGTCTGAATAGACGTCGACCTGGATCAGCGGCTCGCCATTGACGATGGCGTTCCGTGTCGAGGAGCTCATCGCGCCACCGCGCTTCAGCATGCGTTCCAGATACGCGCGATCATCGTTGCTGCGGAACCAGTCATCGCCCTGGTCGTCGGCATCGCGCCGGTGGAACTTGTGCCAGTTGGCACGGTCCTGCCGCACCATCTGTGCTGCGCTGCTCAGCTCATAGCCGTCGCTGGCATGGTGGTCGCGATCGGAAATGCGCGCGACGTAGGACCCTAGCTCGTCACCGGCCTGCGCGCCGCCGACACCTATAGGTGACGCCAGCAACAGGCCGGCAATAGTCAAAGATTTCGTCATGTTCATGATAACCCCTCGCTCTCCTAGAACCCGGCGCGCTCATGCCAAACCCGATTGGCGAAATTGGGGCCGCCGCCGCCAAGCCGATCCTGCGCCGGGGCGTCGATCGGCGTCAAGCGGCATGGATCGGCCGACTGTCTTGGCCGACTGTTTTGGCTGAATGGCCTACTCGGCTTTGCCGACGCCCTCGATCGGCTGCTGCGGTGTTGCTGCCGGCTGCGGCGCTGCCGGTTGCGACTCGGGCTTGCCGTTCGATGCCGTTGCAGTTCCGGCTGGTGCGGTCTCTGCCGTCGGCTCAGTCGCCGGCGCCGCGGCGCTCGCCCTGGCCGGAGCCGGCGCGGCGAAGGCGCCGCCGACGATGCCGCCGCGAATGATCATCGGATCCTGCCTAGGCTTTTCGGGGATCGCCGCGACCTTTTCATAAGTCACATCGGGCTGGGCATCGCCGAGTGCGACGATCGATGGCGACGAGGCGATCCTGACCGGTTCGGATCCGCCAACCTTGATGACCGATGGCGTCGAGGTCGAGACGCCGAGAAAGACGATCGACGAGGCGTGCGCCCCACCGGTCATCGCCGCCAGGGTGAAACCAAGCGCTCCAAGCACACGCATCGACATCGAAACCGTCCCCTTGCCCGACAAGCCGCCAGCCCTAACCGCAAATAGCCTTAACCCCAGTGGATTGATGCCGGCTTGCAGGGAAACGTAGCATTTTAGGCATTGATAATTCGCCAACGCCGGCTTGCCCGAAAACCACTGCCGTATTAGAGCAATTCCAGGAAAAGTGAGTAGCGGTTTTCCGTCCGGAATTGCGCAAAAACAAATACTTAGAGCGTTTCAGCGAACCGCTGAACCGCTCTAATGCATGTCGCTCAAAAGTGGCCCCGGTTTTGAGAGAACGACATGCATCAAAACAAAGACCTAAAGCGCGTCGCATGAATCCGGTTCAGCGCGACGCGCTTTAGGTCCGGTGCCTGTGAGGTGAAGCGAGTGGCTGAGATACTATCCGTCGGCGAAGCGATGGAGCAGGCGTTGGCGCTGCTTGAGGGCGGCGACGTCGTCGCCATCCCGACGGAGACCGTCTATGGACTGGCCAGCGACGCGACCAATGGCGTCGGCGTCGCCCGCATTTTCGAAGCCAAGGGCCGGCCGCGCTTCAACCCGCTGATCGCCCATGTCGCCGATCTGGCGATGGCCGAGCGCATTGCGATCTTCGACCCGCTTTCGAAGCGGCTGGCCGAGGCGTTCTGGCCGGGGCCGCTGACGCTGGTGCTGCCGCTCCGACCCGGCAACGGCATCCATCCGCTGGTCACCGCCGGGCTCGATACGATCGCGCTGCGCATGCCGAGGGGGTTCGGCGGCGAGCTGATCGCCAGACTCGGCCGGCCGTTGGCCGCGCCCAGCGCGAACTCTTCGGGCAAGATCAGCGCCACGACGGCGCAAGCCGTCGCGGCCGATCTCGGCGCCAAAATCCAGCTGGTGGTCGATGGCGGCGCCACCNCCCCGGTCGGGCTGGAATCGACCATCGTCAAGGTCGAAGGCAACAGCGTGCGGCTGCTGAGGCCAGGCGGCATCGCTGCCGCCGATATCGAGGCCGTCACCGGCATCAAGCTGCAGCGCGGCGCGACAGCCGGCATCGAGGCGCCAGGCATGCTGGCGTCGCATTACGCGCCGGGCGCCGCGGTGCGGCTCAATGCGCAAAGCGTGGGCGCGGGCGAGGCTTTGCTGGCCTTTGGCGAGCAGCGCGCGGAAGGCTGGCAAGCGGCGGCCGCCTTGCGCAACCTGTCCGCGTCAGGCGATTTGCGCGAAGCCGCAAGCAATCTGTTCGCGTATTTGCAGGAACTCGACCGCAGCGGTGCGGCGACGATCGCCGTCGAGCCGATCCCGTTAGATGGGCTCGGCGAGGCGATCAACGATCGGCTGTTTCGTGCCGCTGCCCCCCGTGACAAGCTCGATTGAGCGCCATAGTTTGCGCCCATGAACGACGCACCCTTCGACCTCGATCCCGCTCTCATCGCCCGCTTCGCGGCAATCGTCGGCGACAAATATGCGCTGCGCGACCAGGCCGATATTGCGCCGTATCTGACCGAGCGGCGCGGCCTATGGCACGGCAGGACCGCCTTGGTGCTGCGTCCCGGCAGCGTCGACGAGATCAGCCGGATCATGCGCCTGGCGAGCGAGACGGGAACGCCGGTCGTGCCGCAAAGCGGCAACACCGGGCTGGTCGGCGCCCAGGTGCCGGATGCCTCCGGCCGCGAGATCGTGCTTTCTTTGTCGCGGCTGAACCGCATTCGCGAGATCGACGTCTTCTCGAACACGGTGACCGTCGAAGCCGGCGTCATCCTGCAGACGCTGCAGGAAGCCGCCGACGCCGCCGACCGGCTGTTTCCGCTGTCGCTTGCCGCGCAGGGCTCCTGCCAAATCGGCGGCAACCTCTCGTCCAATGCCGGCGGCACCGGCGTGCTCGCCTATGGCAATGCGCGCGAACTCTGCCTCGGCGTCGAAGTGGTGCTGCCGACCGGCGAAGTCTTCGACGATCTGCGCAAACTGAAGAAGGACAACACCGGTTACGATCTGAAGAACCTGTTCGTCGGCGCCGAAGGCACGCTCGGCATCATCACCGCGGCGGTGCTGAAACTGTTTCCCAAGCCCAAGGGGCGCGAAGTGGCCTTTGCCGGCCTGTCGTCGCCGGAAGCAGCGCTTTCGCTGTTCAGCCTGGCGATGGACCGGGCAGGGGCGGCACTCACCGCCTTCGAGCTGATCGGCCAGCGTCCTTATGATTTCACGCTGCGCCATGCGCAGGGCGTCACGCGGCCGCTGGCGCAGGATTGGCCATGGTATGTGTTGATGCAGGTGTCGTCGGGCCGTTCGGCCGAGGACGCCAGGGGGCTGATCGAAGAAGTGCTGTCGGCAGGCCTCCAGCAAGGCATCGTCGGCGACGCGGTGATCGCGGCCAGCCTGGCGCAGGGCGACGCGTTCTGGAACTTCCGCGAGGTGCTGCCGGATTCGCAAAAGCCCGAAGGCGCTTCGATCAAGCATGATATTTCGGTACCGGTGGCATCCATCCCGGCGTTTATCGAAAAGGCGGCCGGTGCAGTGGCTTCGGTCAGTCCGCAGGCGCGCGTGGTCTGCTTCGGCCATATGGGCGACGGCAATCTCCACTACAACATCTCCCGGCCGGAGGGCGGTGACGACGAAGCGTTTCTCGGCCTCTACCACGCCATGAACCATGCCGTGCACGATGTCGTGCGCTCCTTCCACGGCTCGATCTCGGCCGAGCACGGCATCGGCCAGTTGAAGCGCGACGAGCTGATCGCCACCGCGCCGCCAATGGCGATCGAGCTGATGCGCCGGGTGAAGGCCGTCTTCGATCCGGCCGGCATCATGAATCCCGGTAAGGTTATCTGATCCTTTCAACATTTTGTGGCTGGTCTCATTCCGATAACCATCGCCTGAGATCAGCAAAATTTAACTGACTTTCTTAAGCCGCGCGGCAGAAGCTCGCGCTAATGTTTCACACAACGAGGCCGGGAAAACCGGCCCGGAGAGACCCGCAAAACGGCTCTCAGGAGAAACACAGGAAGGCAGCAGATGAACAGTGTATTGAAGCCCGTCTGGGCCGGGCGCAACATGCGCCTCGACCCATTCCGCCTGCCGCAAGTGGTGAGCTATGCCACGCGCGACGACTATGGCGACGTTACCTTCACCATCGACCAGCGCGGCGCCGTCATCCGCCGCACGCTCGAGATGAGCGGCGTGCCGGCGATCATCGCGCTGCCCGCCAACGCGTTTCGCGGCGTCGCCGCCCGCGCGATGGAGGATGCGCAAGGCAATGTCACGGTAACCCTCGAACTCCTGCACAACGACCCGATGCTGTCGGTGCCGCTGCTGGTGGCCGACGATCTCGACGACGTCGCCGCCGACTGGCGCGCCTGGGCCGATGCTTACCGGCTGCAGATGCTGCTGATCGAATCCGACGGCATTGCCCGCACGCTTGAGGAATCGCTCGGCGCCGCCATCAAGGCGCTGCCGGCCAAGGATCGCCGCAAGGGCCGGGTCTCGACCACGCGCCGCCCGCGCTTCCTCGCCCGCCGCAGGGCCGGCAATCTCGGGCTGAGACTGGTGATCGACGGCCAGGAGATTATTTCGAGAGAATAGAGCGCTCTTCTCCTTCCCCCCTTGTGGGGGAAGGTGGATTGCCGCGAAGCGGCAAGACGGATGAGGGGTGTTCCAGGGAACGCCAACGCCTCACTCCGCTGGNGATCCACCTTCTCCCACAAGGGGAGAAGGAAGAGGGAGCCTACACCAGCGGCTTTAGCGCCACCCACAGCGCACCGCCGATCATGCCGATGAAGATCAACCAGCCGACCTGGTTGTTGGATTTGAACAGCCGCAGGCATTGATCGGGATCGTCGATATCCAGAACCGCTATCTGCCGCGCCATATGGGCGCCGGCGGCGATCAGCCCGGCCAGCGCCACCACCGGCACCTGCGCCGAGGCGAAGGCGATGGCGAAGCAGACCAGCGTGCCGCCATAAAGCCCGACCAGCCAGGTCTTGGTGTTGTCGCCGAACAGCCGCGCCGTCGAGCGCACGCCGACGATTGCGTCGTCTTCCTTGTCCTGATGTGCATAGATGGTGTCGTAGCCGATCACCCACAGGATCGAGCCGATATAGAGCATGATGGCCGGGCCATCGAGATCGCCGAACTCGACCGCCCAGCCCATCAGCGCACCCCAGGAGAAGGCGAGCCCGAGCACCAATTGCGGCCAGTTGGTGAAGCGCTTCATGAAGGGATAGACGGCAACGATGACCAGCGAGACGATGCCGAGCGGAATGGCGAAGTCGTTGAACTGCAGCAGCACGACCAGGCCCAGCAAGGCCTGGATGACCAGGAACGCCCAGGCTTGGCGGCGCGTCACCTTGCCGGCCGGCAATGGCCGCGAGCGCGTGCGCTCGACCTTGTTGTCGATGTCCTGGTCGACAATGTCGTTATAGGTGCAGCCGGCGCCACGCATGGCGACGGCGCCGACAAAGAACAGGAACAGGAACCACGGCGACGGCAGCAATGTGAGCAACGGGTCTGCCGGGCGGGGATAGGCGCTGGCCGCAAGCGCTGCCGACCACCAGCAGGGCCACAGCAGCAATTGCCAGCCGATCGGCCGGTCCCAGCGCGCAAGCTGCGCGTAAGGCCACAGCCAGCGCGGCAATATCTTGTAGACCCAATGGCCGCTCGGCGCGTCGGCGACGCGGCCCTGTGCGGCTTTCGACTGGATGGTTTCCATCGTGCTGGAGTGGCAGCAGCGGCGTGCCCCGTCAAGCGGCCGCATTGTCGCTCAGGCGGTGAAAATATCGTGGCTGGCAAACCATTCCTTCGCCACCTCCGTGAAGGCCAGCGCCGCCTTCGACAGCCTTTGCCTTGTGTCATGGGTGAGGATGATGCGCTGCATCGGCAGCGGATCGGACAGCGGCTTGCAGACCAGCGGCAGCCCGTCATAACTCCTGTCGCCATAAGGCCTGGTGTAGCTCACCGCGACGCCGAAGCCGTTGGCGACCATGCTGCGCTGCAGTTCGAACGAACTCGCCGTCGATTGCGAGACCGGCGACAGGCCGCGGCTGAGGAACAGGTCCAGCATATGCTGCCAGCTATGCGGCTGGTCGGTGGTGATCAAGGGATGGGTCGCCAGCTCCGCCAGGCTGACGCTCGCCTGGCTGGCCAGTGCGTGGCCTTGCGGCAGAAGCGCGTGTGGCCGCAGTTCATGCAGCAGGATGCGGGCGAAGTGCGAGGGCAGGCCGAGATCGTAGGTCAGGCCGAGATCGATTGCTGCATCGCCGAGCCGCCGGCCCAGCGTCTCGAAGGTCTCGTCGCGGACCACCACGGTGACCGCCGGGCAGCGTTGCGAAAAAGCGCGGATCAGCGCCGGCGCGAAATAGGGCGCCAGATCCTCGAAACAGCCGAGCACAAGTTCGCCCCCGACATCGGCGTCGCGCGTCCCGAGCCCAACCAGTTCGTCCGCTTCGGCCAGCACCTGCTTTGCCTTCGCCACCGCGCTGCGGCCGAACGAGGTCAGCGCGATGCCGCTGCCGCGCTGGCGCACGAACAGTTTCTGGCCGAGCGTCGCTTCGACATTGTCGATCGCCACCGAGATCGACGGCTGTGAGACGTTCAGCATCCGCGCGGCCGCGGTGACGCTGCCATGCCGTGCGACGGCGACGAGGTAACGCAGCTGGGTGAGGGTCAGATTCATAGTCTAAAACTATAAGAGAGATGAGAAGTTATTATTTTACGCGATGTGCGGCGGCTGCGATAGTCGGTCATCGAAACAGGGAAGACATGAGATGGCCGCCAGACATATTGATGCCGCAGCGATTGCCGACTACCAGCGCGACGGCGCGGTCTGCATACGCGGCGCCTTCAAGGACTGGGTCGGCACCATCGCCGCCGGCATCGAGCGCAACATGCAAAACCGCAGCGCCACGGCTTCGGACATCGCCAACGGCAAGGGCAGCTTCTTCGACGATTACTGCAATTGGGAGCGCATTCCCGAATTCGTCGACGTGGTGCGCAATTCCCCGGCCGCGGAACTCGCGGCAGCGGCGATGCAGTCGCGCAGCGCCCAGTTCTTCCACGACCATGTGCTGGTCAAGGAACCGGGCACGCAAAAGCCGACGCCTTGGCACCAGGACATCCCGTATTACTTCGTCGATGGCACCCAGACCGTCAGCTTCTGGATTCCGATCGATCCGGTCAAGGAAGCGACGCTGCGGCTGATCGCCGGCTCGCACAAATGGGACAAGATGATCCTGCCGGTGCGCTGGCTAGATGACAGCAATTTCTATGCCGGCGAGGGCGACTACCTCCCCGTGCCGGATCCAGACAAGGACCCGTCGCTGAAGGTGCTCGAATGGGAGATGGAACCGGGGGACGCCATCCTGTTCGACTTCCGCACCGCGCATGGTGCGCGCGGCAATCCGACCGCGGCGCGGCGCCGGGCGCTGTCGCTGCGCTGGGTCGGCGACGATGCGCACTATGTCGAGCGCCCCGGCCGTACCTCGCCGCCCTATGCCGGCCATGACATGAAGCCCGGCCAGAAACTGCGCGAGGACTGGTTCCCGGTCGTCTTCCAGAGCTGATACCGGCCGGGGACGCCGTGCTCTCGGCGCGACGTTCCCGTGCGCAACCGGTATGGCGCAAGGTAAAACTCTTGACCCGCGCCGCCCGGGGCAATAGCGCAGTCCCTGTCGTGAAATGACAAGGGACATCGGCATGCGCGTTTTGTTGATCGGCTCCGGCGGCCGCGAACATGCCCTGGCCTGGAAGATCGCGGCCTCGCCGCTTTTGACCAGGCTCTATGCCGCGCCCGGCAATCCGGGCATCGCCCACGAGGCCGAACTGGTCAAGCTCGACATCGCCGACCATGCCGCTGTTGCCAGCTTCTGCAAGGACAATGCGATCGATCTCGTCGTCGTCGGGCCGGAAGGGCCGCTGGTCGCCGGCATTGCCGACGATCTGCGTGAGCAGGGCATCCGCGTCTTCGGTCCATCGAAGCGGGCAGCGCGGCTCGAAGGCTCGAAAGGTTTTACCAAGGACCTTTGCGCCAAATACGGCATCCCGACCGCCGCCTATGGCCGCTTCACCGAACTGGCTGCGGCCAAGGCTTACGTCGAAAAGGTGGGAGCGCCGATCGTCATCAAGGCCGACGGGCTCGCTGCCGGCAAGGGCGTCACCATCGCCATGACGCTGGACGAGGCGCGCGCCGCCCTCGATGCTTGTTTCGACGGCGCATTCGGTGACGCCGGCGCTGAGGTAGTAGTCGAGGAATTCATGACCGGCGAGGAGGCGAGTTTCTTCTGCCTGTGCGACGGCACGACCGCACTTCCCTTTGGCACCGCGCAGGACCACAAGCGCGTCGGCGATGGCGATACCGGCCCCAACACCGGCGGCATGGGCGCCTATTCGCCGGCGCCGGTGATGAGCCCCGAAATGGTAGGGCGCACCATGCGCGAGATCGTCGAGCCGACCATGCGCGGCATGGCCGAGCTTGGCGCGCCGTTCGCTGGTATTCTGTTTGCCGGGCTGATGATCACCGACAAGGGGCCGAAGCTGATCGAATACAACACCCGCTTCGGCGATCCCGAGTGTCAGGTGCTGATGATGCGGCTGAAGGACGATCTGCTGGTGCTGCTCAACGCCGCCGTCGACGGCCAGTTGGCGCACAGTTCGATCCGCTGGCGCGACGATGCCGCGCTGACCGTGGTGATGGCGGCACAGGGCTATCCCGGGACGCCGGAAAAAGGCTCGGTCATCCGCGGGCTGGAAGAGGCGGCCGGTGATGGTGTTGAGATTTTCCACGCCGGCACCGCCATCAATGGCGGCGCGCTGGTCGCCAATGGCGGCCGCGTGCTCAACATCACCGCGTCAGGCAAGACGGTCGGCGAAGCGCAGAGCCGCGCCTACGCCGCGCTCGACCGCATCGACTGGCCGCAAGGCTTCTGCCGCCGCGACATAGGCTGGCAGGCGGTGGCGCGGGAGAAAGCCAGCGCCACCTGAGCCTCAGCGCTCGCGAACGAGTTCCGTCGAAGCGGTGCTGACCGAGTCGGCGGCCTGCGAGAAGGCGGCCTCGAGCAGAGCCTCCGAACGATACGCAGTCCGCTTCCAGGCGACATACTCGGCAATGCCGAAGCGCGCGCGGCGCGGCACCGTCTTGACCACCGGCATGCGGAAGGCAGCGCGGAATGTCTGCCAGCGCGCGCCCAGCACCGCCACCATCTCCTCGACCGTCGGTGGCGTCGCCACATCGGCATAGGTGATGGTGACTTTTCCGGCGAGCCCGGCCGCGCGCGACACTGGCACCGGTATCGAGGCGAGGTAGTCGGGCGGCACGTCGATCAGGCCGCCGAAGGGCCATTGCTGGCGCAGTGCCGCCGCGTCCATCGGCGCGACGTTGACGTCGATGTCGTTGGGCGTGCCGGCGACCCGGTACGGGCAGCGCAGGCGTCCGCAATTGGCCTGCGCCGAAAACTGCCACAGCGCATAGCCCTGCCAGTTGCCCATCGGAAAATGCACGTCGATGTCGGGCTTGTAGCGCGCATACCAGAGCGGCAGCCGCGACAAGAGCCGGTATCGATAGCGGTTGTCGGCGATGAACTGGGCGGTCTTGCCGTTGGTGTAGAGGATCGGGAAATGGCCGAGCCGCCGGTGCACCTGGCGCACGAATTCCTCGGCATCATCGAGTGACATCCATTGCGAGGGGTCGTTGCCTTCGAGATCGAGGGCGAGCAGATCGTCAGGGGCTGGCTCGGCGAAATCGATGAAACTGTTGGCCTGCTCGAGCGGATTGCCGGGGCGGGCAAGATGATAGGCGCCCCATTTCAGGCCGAGCGCCTTGGCCACCACCTTGCGCGTCTGGAACAGTTCGCGCGTCACCGCAAAGCGTTTCCACAGCGTCTTGCAGAGTTTGACCGCAATCTCGTCGCCGAAGCAGAAATAGGGCGGCGGCAGCCCGTCGGAGGCCTTGTTGATGAAGCCGACAATGCGCTTGTCGGTGGCAAGCTGCGCCCAGTCGATGGAATTGTATTCATAGGCGTCGACCACCAGCGCGCGATCGCCATCCCGCCAAGGCTCGGAAAAGTCCGAGGCTGTAGCCGCTGACATCAGCGCCATCATCGCCGCGAGAGCGATAGCTGAGCGGCGAAGAAGATGCGCCGGCGTTTTCAAACAGGGGATCCCCGCTGACCAAATACCGATGGTGGACCGGTATGGTTAAGGAAGTGCTTTCGGGCAGGAGTCCTGTCGCTCTCGCGATTTCGTCATTCTATGGCGAAGCGACGCGGCGGAGACCATAGAATCCATTCCACGACTTCGAAGCGTTGCCACGGCGCAGAATTCTGCACCGTTGCACCCCTGGCGCGAGGTCGCGACATGGTACTCGGCGTCCGCTACGCTCCCGCTCCACCCTGGACGACGGAGTTCGCTACAAAATTCGCGTGACAAAGTTTGACGTTTACGTAAAAAGAAGGTCGGAGGCCGCCCAGAGGCGGATGGTTTTGCATCGGCCCGGGTCCTAGGATCGAGCGATCGGAGCAGCGGAGGAGAAGCGGCATGTACAAGGCCCCGGTCGACGACATTTCGTTCACGCTCAAGCATGTCGCCGGGCTCAAGCCGGCACTCGACAGCGGCGCGTTCGGGGACCTCGGCGAAGACCTTGTCGACGCCATCCTGGCCGAGGCCGGCCGCTTCGCCAGCGAGGAGGTGGCGCCGCTCTACAAGATCGGCGACCAGCACGGTGCGGTGCTGAAGGATGCAGCCGTGACCATGCCGCCCGGTTGGAAGGCGCTTTACCGCAACTGGATCGACGGCGGCTGGAACGCGCTGTCGGGGCCGGAAGAATTTGGTGGCCAGGGCCTGCCGACCATGCTCGGCGTTGCCGCGCTCGAGATGTGGAACTCCGCCGCCATGGCCTTCGGCATCGGCCCGACGCTGACCATGGGCGCCGTCGAGGCGCTCGACAAGCATGCTTCCGAAGCGCTGAAGGCAAAGTATCTGGCAAAGCTCGTCTCCGGCGAGTGGATGGGGACGATGAACCTGACCGAGTCGCAGGCCGGTTCCGATCTCGCCGCCTTGCGCAGTCGCGCCGAGCCTGCCGGCGACGGCACCTACCGCATCTTCGGCCAGAAAATCTTCATCACCTATGGCGAGCATGATTTCACCGACAACATCATCCATCTGGTGTTGGCGCGGCTGCCCGACGCACCGGCCGGCACGCGCGGCATCTCGCTGTTTTTGGTGCCGAAATTCCTGGTCAATGATGACGGCTCGCTCGGCGCCCGCAACGACGTCTTCTGTTCCGGCCTCGAGCACAAGCTCGGCATCCATGCCTCGCCGACTTGCACCATGATCTATGGCGACGGGTTCCAGGGTGCTGCGCCCGGCGCCATCGGTTGGCTGATAGGCGAGGAGAACAAGGGGCTCGCCTGCATGTTCACCATGATGAACAACGCGAGGCTTTGCGTCGGCATGCAGNGGCGAGGAGAACAAGGGGCTCGCCTGCATGTTCACCATGATGAACAACGCGAGGCTTTGCGTCGGCATGCAGGGCGTGGCAGTGGCCGAAGCCGCGACGCAGAAGGCGATCGCCTATGCCAATGAGCGCCGCCAGGGCAAGGCATCGGACTTTTCAGGCGCCGGGATGGCGCCGATCGTCCATCACCCCGACGTGCAGCGCAATCTCTTGACCATGAAGGCTTTGACCCAGATCGCCCGCGCCATCTCGTATTCCTGCGCCTATGCCATCGACTTCGCGCGTGTGTCGACAGGCGAGGAGGCCGCGCATTGGCGCGATCGCGCCAATCTGCTGACGCCGCTGGCCAAGGCCTTTTCCACCGATATCGGCGTCGATGTCGCATCGCTCGGCGTCCAGGTCCACGGCGGCATGGGCTTCATCGAGGAGACGGGCGCGGCCGCGCTCTATCGCGACGCCCGCATTGCGCCGATCTATGAAGGCACCAACGGCATCCAGGCGATCGACCTTGTAGCCCGCAAATTGCCGCTTGGCGGCGGCGAGCATGTGCATGGCTATATCGCCGAACTGAAGGCCATCGCCGACGAGGTGCGGACCTCGAACCTGCAGGGCTTCGGCCGCACCGCCGAAGCGCTTGACCAGGCGTTCGACGATCTCACCGAGGCGACGCGCTTCCTGCAGAAGCTGCTGGCCGACGGCCGTCTGGACGAAGCGCAAGCCGGTGCAACCCCCTATCTCAGGCTGATCTCGCTTGCTGCCGGCGGCGCTTATCTGGCGCGTGGCGGACTTGCCCAGCAGAGCCGCATCGCCCTTTGCCGCTTTTTCGCCGAAAACCTGCTCGGCGAAGTCAGCGCCTTGAAGGAACGCGTCATCGATGGCGCCGAGAGCCTCGCTACCGCCGGCAAGGCGCTGATAACGGCCTGAATACCAGAGCGCTCACCAGGGAAGAATGACCGTGACAGACCATATTCTCGTCGAGCGCCAGGGCGCCATCCAGATCATCCGCATGAACCGTCCCGACAAGAAGAACGCACTGACGCGCGCCATGTACGCGACAATGTCCAAGGCGCTGGCCGATGGCGATGCCGATCCGGCGGTCCGCGTCCATGTCTTCCTCGGTGTTTCAGGCGCCTTCTCTTCCGGCAACGATCTCGCCGATTTCCTGGTCATCGCCACCGGCGGTGAAGGCGGCAACGAGGTCTGGGACTTCCTGATGGCGCTGGCCAAAACGGAGAAGCCGATGGTCTCCGGCGTCGACGGCATTGCCGTCGGCATCGGCACCACGCTCAATTTGCATTGCGACCTGACTTTCGCCACGCCGCGCACGGTGTTCCGCACACCATTCGTCGACCTCGGCCTGGTGCCGGAGGCGGGCTCCAGCCTGCTGGCGCCGCTCATCCTCGGCAGGCAGGGCGCCTTCGCGCTGCTTGGGCTCGGCGAAGGTTTTTCCGCCGAACGCGCCAAGGCCGCCGGCCTGATCTATGAGGTGGTCGAGGAGGGCGGGCTAGAAGCCGCGGTACTCGCCGCGGCCGGCGCGATCGCCGCCAAGCCGCCGCAGGCGCTGAAGATTGCGCGTGACCTGATGCGCGCCCCGCGCGACGAGCTTGTCGCCCGCATCAAGGTGGAGAGCGAGCATTTCTCCGAGCGGCTGAAGTCCGACGAAGCGCGCGCCGCGTTGACGGCCTTCATGACGCGCAAGAAGGCCTGAACCTCTCCTCAGGGATAAAGCCGTGTCTTGTCCCAGCCGCCTTCGGCGTTGCGCGAAAAGACCAGCCGATCGTGCAGCCGGAACGGCCGGTCGTGCCAGAACTCGATCGCCTGCGGCACGATGCGGAAGCCCGACCAGTGCTTTGGCCGCGGGATTTCGCCGATAGGGTAGCGCGCCGTGTATTCGGCCACCGCCTTCTCCAGTGCAAAGCGGCTTTCCAGCGGCCGCGACTGTTTCGAAGCCCATGCGCCGATCCGGCTGCCGCGCGGCCGCGTCGCGTAATAGGCGTCGGCTTCAGCGTCGCTGACGATCTCCACCGGACCGCGTATGCGCACCTGGCGGCGCAGCGATTTCCAGTGGAAGCACATCGCCGCCTTCATGCTGCCAAGAATCTCGCGGCCCTTAGCGCTCTCGAAATTCGTGTAGAAGACAAAGCCGCTTTCATCGAAGCCCTTGAGCAGCACCATCCGCACATCCGGCATGCCGTCGGCATCGACGGTTGCAAGTGCTACGCCGTTGGCGTCGTTGATTTCGCTTTTCTTGGCGTCCTCCAGCCACTCAGCAAAGAGCCGGAACGGCTCGGCGGCTTCGGTAAAGTCACTACTTGTTAACTCAGTGTCACTCATAGTTTTTCTCAAATTGTCTCGAGCTTCAGGAGGTTGCCGATTGTCGCGTATCGCGCAAGCTTTTGACAGCGGGCAATGGAGCGTTATCGCTTCGGCCAGTTCGAAAGCCGTGATCGTGATTATCGCACTGCCGCTTGCCGCCTGCGGCGCCGGCGGCTTCAGCCTGGAAAAGGCCGAGGTCGATCGTTCCATCGTCACCTCAAGCGCGCCGGCCAGGGTGACATCGGCGGACGCCGACAGCGCTTCCGACCAGACCACGATCGGCAATGCGGTGTCTTCGGCCGACATCGAGGAGCTTCGCGGCCAGGCCGTGCCGTGGGCGAATGCCGACACCGGCTCGCGCGGCTCCATCACCGAACTCGCCGAAGTGCAGGACAACGGCCAAGACTGCCGCAGCTTTACCGCCTCGCGCGAAAGCTTCGACGGCGTCGCTTTGTTCAAGGGCCAATTGTGCATCGCCGCGGCCGGCGGCTGGCACATGCAGGACTTCAAGCCGCTCTGATTTTCGAGGGTTTGCGGGCGCCGCAATTTCAGCCTCGATAAGCCTGCGCGCCACTGGAATTTCTTCCTATGGGAGCGCATATAAGGGCCAACGTGGATTTAACTCATTTTCCAGGGCAGGACGCATGCGCGACCCCTATGAGGTGCTGGGCGTTGCCAAGAACGCATCGGCCAAGGACATAAAATCGGCCTACCGCAAGCTCGCCAAGAAGTATCATCCGGACCAGAATCCGAATGATCCCAAGGCCAAGGACCGGTTTGCCGCCGCCAACCAGGCCTATGAGGTCGTCGGCGACGAGAAGAACCGTGCGGCCTTCGACCGCGGCGAGATCGACGCCGATGGCAAGCCGAAATTCCAGGGCTTTGAGGGCGCAGCCGGCGGCGGCGATCCGTTCGGTGGCTTCCGCCGCCAGCAGGGCGCCGGCGGCTCGCGCTTCGAATTCCGATCGGGGCGTCCGGGCGGCGATCCGTTCGACGGCAACAGCGACATTTTCAGCCAGATCTTCGGCGACGCCTTTTCCGGCGCGCGCGGCGCCGGAACAGGCGACCGCCGCCAGCAGGCGACCGCCGCCGATCTGAACGTCACGCTCGACGTCACCATCGAGGAGATAGCGACCGCCGAAAAGGTGACGGCGATGTTTCCCGACGGCCGCAAGATTGCGGTCAAGCTGCCGGTCTATGTCGAGGACGGACAGACCATCCGGCTGAAGGGCCAGGGCGAGCAGGGGCCGGGACAGCCGGGCGATGCGCTGGTCAAGATCCGTATCCGCAGGCACCCGCGCTACCGCATCGAGGGCCGTGACCTGCATGCCGATCTGGAGGTAGCGTTGGCCGACGCGGTGCTGGGCGCCAAGGTGCCGGTCGACACGCCGACCGGCAGGCTGGCGGTCAACATTCCGGCCTGGTCGAACTCCGATAAGGTGCTGCGCCTGAAGGGCAGGGGCTTGCCGGAAAAGGCCGGCGGCCATGGCGATCTCTACGCCCATGTCCGCATCATGCTGCCGGAAGGCGGCGACAGCGAACTCGAAGCGCTGATGCGCAGCCGCAAAGGCTGACGCGGCTCGACTTCGCTGGCTAACTGCCGGGCGCTGCTTCCTCCATCCGCCGGATGGTTTCGCCGAAGCGGCGCAACGCCTGCCGCACCGGGACATGCGGGCTCTCGATCTCAAGCAGGATCATCGTCTCGCTGCCGAGGAATGCGGCGCTGACCAGGCTGGTTACTTCGGCGGCGGAGAATGGCCCGAGGCCGCCGAACCGACGCTCCGCCTCTTGCGCCAGTCCGTCCAGCAGTTCGAACCAGCCGCGCAGGTCGCGGCGCACCGCCTTGGCGATCTCGGGGCTCGACAGGCTTGCCGCGATCATCTCGTGCAGGATCCGGACATAGCCGGACGCCAGATCATCGTCGAGGAAATCGCAAGCGCGCTCCCAGCGCTGCCACAGCGGCATAGGTGCCGCAAAGGTTTTCGCCTGGCGCTTCAGCAGCCCCTCGTTCAGATGGTCGAGCAGGGCCAGGAACAGCCGTTCCTTGGAGCCGAAATGGTAATGGATCTGGCTGAGCGGAACGCCGGCGATCTCGGCAACGCGGCGCGTCGACAGATCGGCATAACCGCCTCGATGGAGGCATAACTCGGCAGCCGAAATCAGTTCGGCGCGCGTGTCGCGCTTTTGCTTGTTCTGCGGCGGGGTAACGGCTTCGGCAGCGTCCGTCATGCGGCGTGGCTGCCGCTGTTAGCGGTGCAATCTGGGCGGATCATAGCTTCTCCTGTCCGGGGCTGGACGTCCCTCCACTCTATCTCGGTCGAGCGACCGATCAAGTTGACTCGTCAGAAAATTTATGGTTTTTGACGCTGAATTCGGTCGACCGACCGAATCCTGATGCTTGCATGGAGGGGCAGTCATGGCGGGCGTAATCACCCTTATCTACGGCGTTGCCGCATACCTGATTTTTCTCGGTTCGTTTCTCTATGCGGTCGGTTTCGTCGGCAACATGGTCGTGCCGAAATCGATCGATTCCGGAGTCGCTGGAAGTCCGGTCGAAGCCGTCATCGTCAATGCACTGCTGCTCGGCCTTTTCGCCGCCCAGCACAGCATCATGGCGCGGCCGGTTTTCAAGCGCTGGTGGACACGGATTGTCCCGCACGCGGCCGAACGCAGCACCTATGTGCTTTTGGCCAGCCTCATCCTGCTGCTGCTCTACTGGCAATGGCGGCCGATCCCCGGTCTCGTCTGGACGGGCGAGAACCCGGTCTGGGTCGCCGTCATGCATGGCGTGTTCTGGCTCGGCTGGGCGGTATTGTTGACCAGCACCTTTCTGATCAACCATTTCGAACTGTTCGGCCTGCGCCAGGTTCTCGCCGCTTTGCGCAAGAGCGAACCGGCGCCGCCCGTGTTCAGGACGCCACTGTTCTACAAATGGGTCCGGCACCCGCTCTATGTCGGCTTCCTCCTGGCCTTCTGGGCGACGCCGTCCATGACATGGGGCCATCTCCTGTTCGCGGTGGGCAGCACCGGCTACATCCTGCTCGGCATCTTCCTCGAGGAACGCGATCTCGTCGCGATGTTCGGCGATCAGTACCGAAGCTACCGCAAGCAGGTGGGAATGCTCATTCCCTGGCGCAAAATGGCTGGATAGAGCCGATGCGTTGCCGGCCAGCCGATTCGGCTGGTCGGCCGGGCCTGGGCCATCAAGGCGCGCTGGCCGCAGTGAGGCGTTCAAATCTCACAACAACGTTATTATCCCCCATTCGTTGTCACGCCGAGTGTCTGAATTGAACGCGCGCCCCGTCTGCGCTTGATGCGCCTTTCTGCCTGTGCGATAGGCACTCCAAAGCAGAAAATCTTTCGGAGAGCGCTGACATGGCGGGTGGACAGGGCCTTATGGCCGGCAAGCGCGGCCTTATACTGGGCGTCGCCAACAACAGATCGATTGCCTACGGCATCGCCAAGGCCTGCGTCGACCATGGCGCCGAGATCGCGCTGACCTATCAGGGCGAGGCGTTCAAGAAGCGCGTCGAGCCCCTGGCTGCGGAATTGGGCGCCTTTGTCGCCGGTCATTGCGATGTCACTGATCCGGCGAGCCTCGACGAGGTGTTTGCCAATGTCGCCAAGCATTGGGGCGGCAAGCTCGACTTCCTCGTCCATGCCATCGCCTTTTCTGACAAGGACGAGCTGACCGGACGCTATGTCGAGACGACGCGCGACAATTTCCTGCGCACCATGGACATTTCGGTCTATTCCTTCACCACCATTGCCAAGCGCGCCGAAGCGCTGATGACCGACGGCGGCTCGCTGCTGACGCTGACATATTACGGCGCCGAAAAGGTCATGCCGCATTACAACGTCATGGGTGTCGCCAAGGCCGCGCTCGAAGCCAGCGTGCGCTATCTCGCCGTCGACCTCGGCGGCAAGAAGATCCGCGTCAACGCCATCTCGGCCGGGCCGATCAAGACCTTGGCTGCTTCGGGCATCGGCGACTTCCGCTACATCCTCAAGTGGAACGAATACAATTCGCCGCTGAAGCAGACCGTCACCCAGGAAGAAGTCGGCGATTCCGCCGTCTATTTCCTGTCGGACCTGTCGCGTGGCGTCACCGGCGAGGTGCACCATGTCGATTCCGGCTATCACGTCGTCGGCATGAAGGCGGTCGACGCGCCGGATATTTCGACCGTCAAGGAATAGTTCTGCCGCGGTTTCCGCCCGCCTGTCCTGATTTCCGGAAGACCTGATGGTTCCGCTCGTCTACATCGTGCGCCATGGCCAGACGCAGTGGAATGCCGAGTCGCGGCTGCAGGGCCAGGCCGACACCGATCTCAACGCGCTCGGCCGCGAGCAGGCGACCCGCAATGGACGGCGGCTGGCCGAACTGATCCAGAATCCTGAGGATTTCGACTTTGTCGCCAGCCCGATGAAGCGGACGCGCGAGACGATGCAGCGGCTGCGCTTGGCGATGCAGCTCGATCCCGATGCCTACCGCATCGACCCGCGTCTGGTCGAGGTGCACTTTGGCGACTGGCAGGGCTTTACCTATGCCGAACTCGATGCGCGAATGCCGGGCTCGGCGAAGGCGCGACGGCGCAACAAATGGAATTTCCAGCCGCCGGGTGAGGGCGCCGAAAGCTACCAGATGCTGCTCGAACGGGTGAAGCCGTGGTTCGACGCGCTCGACCGCCAGACGGTCTGCGTCACGCATGGTGGCGTCGTGCGGACCCTGTTTCGGATGGTCAAGGGTGTTTCCGAACACGAAGCGGCAAACCTGGAAGTGCGGCAGGACCGGGTGCTCAGGCTGCAGGACGGGCGTCTGGATTGGCTTTAGGTTCGAGCAGATAAAAACAGGACGACCGTCCTGTTTATCCGGGCAGGGCTCCGCCGAGCGGCAAGGGCCTGTGCGATGTCGGTGTTACTCGGTGTCGGGCAGTTCCATGTCGGTGACGACGTTCTCGCCATTCGTCACGTCATAGGCAATGACGATATCCATGCCCGGTTTCAGCGAATCGAGATCGGTCTCGGCGTTGAGCTTGAAGGACTTACCGTCCTCCAGCGTCAGCGTCAGCGCGTCCTTGTCGACCTTCTTGATCAGGCCTTCGGTCTGGCCGGCATAGGCGGCGGTGGAAATCAGCAACATGGCGGCAGCAGCGCCAATCAGGGTACGCATCGTCGTCCTCTTTGTCATTGCGCCTGCACGGATGGCGGCGAGCTTTCAACGGGCGGATGGAAGAGAGCAGAAACCAACCGAATGTGTCAAAACTAAAACCGCCGGATCACAGTTTGACCGCTGTGGAAAACGCCAATAGAACGCACCTTTGATCCGGTCCGCTGCCGGGCAGGGCTAAAATTCATGTCTCACAACACGTTCGGCCATCTCTTCCGCGTCACCACCTGGGGCGAAAGCCATGGCCCGTCGCTCGGCTGCGTGGTCGATGGCTGCCCGCCCGGCATCCGCTTCACGCGGCAAGAGATACAGGCCGAACTCGACAAGCGCCGTCCCGGCCAGTCGCGTTTTGTGACCCAGCGCCGCGAACCGGACGAGGTGAACGTGCTATCCGGCTTCATCCTCGACGAGGACGGCGAGACGATGATCACCACCGGCACGCCCGTCTCGATGCTGATCGAGAATGTTGACCAGCGCTCCAAGGACTATGGCGAGATTGCCCGCCAGTACCGTCCCGGCCACGCCGACTACACCTATGAAGTCAAATACGGCGTGCGCGACCATCGCGGCGGCGGTCGTTCCTCGGCGCGCGAGACGGCCGCGCGCGTGGCCGCCGGCGCGCTCGCCCGTAAGGTGGTGCCCGGAATGGTGGTGCGCGGCGCGCTGGTCTCGATGGGCGAAAAATCGATCGACCGCGCCAACTGGAACTGGAATTTCATCGGTGACGCCGAAAACCCGTTCTTCACCCCCGATCCGGCCTCGGTTCCGGTCTTCACCAGCTATCTCGACGGCATCCGCAAATCCGGCTCCTCGGTGGGCGCGGTTATTGAAATCATCGCCGACGGCGTGCCCGCCGGACTTGGCGCGCCGATCTACGCCAAGCTCGACCAGGACATCGCGTCCGGCCTGATGTCGATCAACGCCGTCAAGGGCGTCGAGATCGGCAACNAACGGTTTCGAAGCCGCCCGCATCACCGGCGAACAGAATGCCGACGAGATGCGCATCGGCAATGACGGCAAGCCGGTCTTCCTGTCCAACAATGCCGGCGGCATTCTGGGCGGCATCTCGACCGGCCAGGCGATCGTCGCCCGCTTCGCCGTCAAGCCGACCTCGTCGATCCTGACGCCGCGAAAATCCATCGGCAAGGACGGCAACGACGTCGACGTCATGACCAAGGGCCGCCACGACCCCTGCGTCGGCATCCGCGCCGTGCCGATCGGCGAAGCCATGGTTGCCTGCGCAATCGCCGACCATTATCTGCGGCACCGGGGACAGACAGGCCGGGGATTAGGCAGTAGGGATTAGGTAATAGGCCAGCCCATCCTTCCTTCCCTAACTCCTACTGCCCAACCCCTATTCCCTGCGAGCGAAGCGAGCCAATGCCATACGATCAGAAGAAAATCGTCGAAGCCATCCGCGCCTTCGAGCGCGGCGAGATCGTCGTCGTCATGGACGATGACGGGCGTGAGAACGAGGGCGACCTGATCGTTGCCGCCGTGCATTGCAGCCCGGAGAAAATGGCCTTCATCATCCGTCACACCTCCGGCATCGTCTGCACGCCGATGCCGCGCGAGGAGGCCAAGCGGCTCAATCTGCAGCCGATGGTCGCCGACAATGATTCCGCCCACACCACGGCCTTTACCGTCAGCGTCGATTTCAAGCATGGCACCACCACCGGCATTTCGGCCGAGGACCGCACGCTGACCGTGCGCAACCTGGCCAACGGCAATGTCGGCGGTTCGGATTTCGTCCGGCCCGGCCACATCTTCCCGCTGATCGCTAGGGAAGGCGGCGTGCTGATGCGCTCGGGCCATACCGAAGCCGCGGTTGACTTGTGCAAACTTGCCGGCCTGCCGCCGGTTGGCGTGATCTCGGAGTTGGTCAATGACGACGGCACCGTCAAGCGCGGCCCGCAGGTGGCGAGCTTTGCCGAGGAACACGGCCTCAAGCAGGTCTCGGTCGCCGACCTCATCGCCTACCGGCAGCGCAAGGAAACGCTGGTCGAACGCGTCGCCTGCTCCGAAATCGACACACTCGGCGGCAAGGCGCAGGTCTTCACCTACACGCTGCCTTGGGATTCCATGCACCATGTCGCGGTCGTTTTCGGCGACATCCGTGACGGCGAGGACGTCCCGGTGCGGCTGCATTCCGAGGATGTGGTGACCGACGTGTTCGGCACCAGCCACCGGCTCGACGCCATTATGAAGGCGATGGGCGAACGCAAGCGCGGCGTCATCGTTTACCTCCGAGAGGGTTCGGTCGGCGTCGCCCATCAGGAGCGCAACCGGCCGATGAGTGCCGACCGTGAGGACCACGAAGAGGCGCGCCGCCGCGAGAACGAATGGCGCGAAATCGGCCTCGGCGCGCAGATCCTGAAGGACCTCGGCATTTCCTCGATCAACCTGATCGCCTCGCGCGAGCGCCACTATGTCGGGCTTGAAGGCTTTGGCATACATATCGCCAAGACCGAGATTATCTAGTTCGTCGCGCAAGAGCGACGCTGCCGAAAAAATTGCGCGGGCAGGTCGCCTGCTTCTGCGATTTGCTGAAGGATCCACGCGTTCGTCATCCTATGGCGAAGCAAGGAGCGAAGCGACGCGGCGCAGACCATAGGATCCATGCCGCGACTTCGACGCGTTGCAACGGTGCAGGATTCTGCTCCGCTGCACCCTACGGTAACGGAATGGCTCCTCGGGTCTGCGCGTCCGCTTCGCTCCCGCTTCGCCCGTGGATGACGACGCCAGAGGCCTCACCTAAGTCCGAACGTTTGCGGTGGTCTCCAAAGCGAACGTCAGGCCGCGTCCTTATTCCGCGGGAACGGCGGCCGCGTCGCATCCGTCCAGCTCGCATGTGTGGGTGGCCAGGCTGCGCTGGCCCAGCAACACCGTGACCAATGCGATGACGCCGGCCGCCACCGAGACCCAGAACCCGTTGCGGGCGCCGAATTCATCCACCACCGCACCGGCGGCAAACGAACCGAGCGCCATGCCGATGCCGATGCCTGTCATCACCCAGGTGATGCCTTCGGTCAGCATCGCTTCCGGCACGTGGCGTTCGATCAGGCCGAAGGCGGTGATGAAGGTTGGCGAGATCGCCACGCCGCTGATGAAAACGGTCAGCGCCAGCAGCGGCACCGTGTCGGCGGTGAGCGGCAGCAATGTGCCGAGCGCAACGAGGGCGACCGCGAGGGCCAACTGGCGCTGCAGCGGCGCTTTCAGGTTGAGCGCACCGACGATGAGGCCGAGCACGAACGATCCCAGCGCATAGACGCCGATGACGAGGCTGGCGGCGCCCGGCTGGCCGAGTTCCTTGGTGATCGCCACCGTGCTCACTTCCGTCGACGCGAAGGTGGCGCCGACGAAGATCAGGGCGAAGGTGATGATCTGCACCGGCCTGAGCCGGATTGCCGAGCCG
The DNA here is from genome assembly GCF_000503155.1 of Mesorhizobium sp. LSJC285A00. Lineage (NCBI taxonomy): Bacteria > Pseudomonadati > Pseudomonadota > Alphaproteobacteria > Hyphomicrobiales > Phyllobacteriaceae > Mesorhizobium > Mesorhizobium sp. LSJC285A00. The sequence goes on along the minus strand of NZ_AYVK01000005.1, from coordinate 43,741 downwards.
CTCGAGACATGATTCACCGGCCGCACTTGTGGTTCGGTCGAACGCTGCAGGATGAAGGCTGCCGAGCCAAGGGCGAGGAATAGCGTGCTGACCAGGACACCGGCTTCCGGGAACAGAGCGGCACTCAAGCCCACCGACAGCGATGCGCCTGCAATGTAGACGAGTTCGTCCGCCGCCGATTCGAAGGCGAATGCGGTGTTCATCTGCGGCCGGCCGCGAAAAATCTCGGTCCAGCGCGCGCGCACCATCGCCGGCATGCTGGGCATGGCGGCGGCCGCCAGTGCCGACACAAACAGCGTCCACACCGGCCAGTCCTGATTGGCTGCGGCAATCAGCACCGCGAAGGCGAGCACGGTGAGGATGGTGGTCGGAATCACGATCCGCGTCTGGCCGAGGCGATCGACCAGCCGTGATATCTGCGGCGCCACGAAAGCGTTGCTCAGCGCGAACGTCGCCGAGACAGCTCCCGCCAGCCAGTATTCGCCACGCGCCTGCGAGAGCATGGCCACGATGCCGATCGGCGCCATGGCGATCGGCAGCCGCGCGAGGAAGCCCGCGGCGGCAAACCCCTTGGCTCCAGGGGCACGAAAGATTTCCGAGTATGGGTTTTGCATGGCTGGTTCCTCGACAAAGGCCAATTCGACAATTACATACGATGCGTATGAATATAGGTAGTCCATACGCCGCGTATGTCAATTGGCATACGAAGCGTATGTGAATAAGGCCAGAACCATGCACAGACCCCGCAAGGAGATGATTGCCGAAACGCGCGCCAAGCTGATCACTGCGGCCCGCAGTGCCTTCGGGACGATCGGCTATGCCGAGGCGTCCATGGATGATTTCACCGCATCAGCCGGGCTGACGCGCGGAGCGCTTTACCATCATTTCGGTGACAAGAAGGGCCTGCTGCAGGCCGTCATCGCCGAAATCGACGGCGAGATGGCGGTTCGCATCAATGAGATCGCGTCGAAAGCGCCGAACCGTTGGCAGCGTTTCGTCGACGAATGCACGGCCTATATCAAGATGGCGCTCGAGCCGGAAATCCAGCGCATCATGTTTCGCGACGGTCCGGCTGTGCTCGGCGATCCGGCGCAATGGCCAAACGCCAATGCCTGCGTCGGCTCGATGACCGATCATCTGACCGCTTTGCAACAGGAGGGGGTGGTCGTCCCCGGCGTCGACCCCGAAACCGCCGCACGGCTGATCAACGGCGCCAGCAGCCAGGCGGCGCAGCGCATCGCCAATTCGAACGATCCCGAAGCCACGTCGAAGACCGTGGTGGCGGCCTTCCAGCAACTGCTCGAAGGCTTGCTCAAAAAGCAGGGTTCGCATCCGGCCTGAAATCTCACGAGCCGATCCCCGGCGTTTGCCGAGATTGACAATTTTCGGCCCAGGTTCATCCTCGCCGTCCATCTCTGAGGGGAGATTCGGGCGCATGTGGGATTTCGAAATCGGCAGGTCGGTGTCCATCATGATCAGGACATGGCCATTCATCGTCTTTCGCATGATCGTCTATTTCGGCATCACGCTCGCCTATATCGTGGCGACCGGCAGCGGCGCCTCCGTCGGCTATGGCGTCGGCCACATCTCCACCGATCCCGACGGGCCGCTGTCCTTTGCGCTCTGGGGCGGCATCGTCGGCATCGGCGTCGTTTCGATCGCGCTGTACTGGATCCGCGAATACATCCTCTATGTCGTCAAGGCCGGCCATATCGCCGTCATGGTCCATCTGATCGATGGCCGCGAGATTCCCAATGGCCAGGACCAGATCGCCTACGCCAAGGGTGTGGTGAAGGAACGTTTCGCCGAGGCCAACATCCTTTTCGTGGTCGACCAGCTGGTCAAGGGCGCCATCCGCGCCATCACCGGCCTGATCGGCGGCATCGCCGCCTTCCTGCCCATTCCGGGCCTCGGCGGCCTGGTCGCTTTCATCAATACGGTCATCCGCCTGTCGCTGACCTATGTTGACGAGATCATCCTCGGCTACAACATCCGTATCAACTCGTCGTCGCCCTTCGAAACCGCCCGGCAAGGCGTCGTGCTCTATGCCCAGAACGGCAAGACCATGGTCAAGAACGCCGTCTGGCTGGCGGTCATCATGTGGGGTGTGTCCTTCGTCATCTTCCTTTTGATGCTGGCGCCGGCCGCCGCCATCATGTGGTTCATTCCGGGGCAGCTCGGCGGCTGGGCCTTCGTGCTCGCCATCCTCCTTGCCTGGGCCTTCAAGGCGGCCTTCATCGAACCCTTCGCCATAGCCTGCCTGATGCAGGTCTATTTCAAGACCATCGAAGGCCAGGTGCCGAACGCCGAATGGGACCAGCGGCTGGCCGAGGGGTCGTCCAAGTTCAGGGAACTCAGGGATAAGGCGCTGGCCTCCTTCGGCGGCTCGCGCTGGACGCAGCCGGCGCCCGGGGTGTAATCCCTGTTGAACGTCGGGGCGGTGCGGCGTCAAACCATGGTCAAAGCGGCCGGGCGCGCCTATATCGGGTCATGGTCACCAGGCTCTACACCCATCCGATCTTCCTCGAACATCTGACGCCCCCCGGTCATCCGGAGCGGCCGGACCGCTTGCGCGCTATCGAGCGCGTGCTCGACGACGAGGCCTTCACCGCACTCGATCGGGTAACGGCGCCGCAAGGCGACGAGGCCACAATCCTCTACGCCCACCCCGAGGATTTCGTCGCCCGCGTCCGCGCCGCGATCCCTGAAAGCGGCATTGCCTCGATCGACGCCGACACGAGCGCCAGCCCGAAAAGCTGGCAGGCGGTGGTCACTGCCATCGGTGCGGCCAACGCTGCCGTCGACGATGTTTTCGAGGGCAGCGTTGCCAATGGCTTCGTCGCCGCGCGTCCGCCCGGCCATCATGCCGAAAAGACCACGGCCATGGGCTTTTGCCTGTTCAACACCGCGGCGATCGCGGCCCGCTACGCGCAGAAGAAACACGGCGCCGAGCGTGTCGCCATCGTCGACTGGGACGTGCATCACGGCAATGGCACGCAGGACATTTTCTGGGACGATCCCTCGGTGCTCTATTGTTCGACGCACCAGATGCCGCTCTATCCCGGCACCGGGGCTAAAAACGAAACCGGCGCCGGCAACATCGTCAACGCGCCGCTGGCGCCGCAGACCGGCTCGGACATGTTTCGCGATGCCTTGCTGTCGCGCGTCCTTCCGGCACTCGACAATTTCGCGCCCGATCTGATCATCATTTCCGCAGGCTTCGACGCTCACCATCGCGACCCGCTGGCCGAGATCAACCTCAGCGAGGACGATTTCGACTGGGCGACAGGCCAGTTGCTGGAACGCGCCGGGCGCCACAGCGGCAACCGGCTCGTCAGCCTGCTTGAGGGCGGCTACGATCTGCAGGGACTGGCATTTTCGGTCGCCGCCCATGTCGGGCGGCTGATGAAGGGGTAAAGTATGGCTGGCGAAGCAAATGAAGACGTGAAGGCGATGAGCTTCGAGCAGGCACTCGACGCGCTGGAAAAGATCGTCGATGATCTGGAACGCGGCGACGTGCCGCTCGACCAATCGATCAAGATCTATGAGCGCGGCGAGGCGCTGAAGGCCCATTGCGACCGGCTGCTGAAGGCGGCCGAAGACAAGGTCGAGAAGATCAGGCTGTCGCGTGATGGCAAACCGGTGGGAACGGAGCCGCTCGACGCGGAGTAGTGGAATGGGGCGGGCATAAAGCAGATAGGAGTTCAAGCATGTGCAGAAACATCAAGACCCTGTTCAATTTCGAGCCGCCGGCGACCCATGACGAGATCCGCGACGCCGCCCTTCAATTCGTGCGCAAACTGAGCGGAACGACGCGCCCCTCGCAGCGCAACCAGGCAGCCTTCGACCGTGCCGTCGAGGCGATCGCCGAATCGGCGCATGAATTGCTGCATTCGCTGGAAACCACGCATCATCCGCGCAATCGTGAAGAGGTGGCGGCCAAGGCAAAAGCCAAATCGGCGCTCCGCTTCGCCTGAGGACATCCAGATGAGTTTCTTCCCCGGCAAGGACCCTGAGCCTGGCGATGCCTTCGCCAGCGACCAGATCGAGCTCATGGTCATTCCAAACGCCAAGGACATTGGCGGCTTCCAGGTTCGTCGCGCTCTGCCGACGGCAAAGCGGCGGCTGGTCGGTCCCTTCATCTTCTTCGACCGCATGGGGCCGGCGATCTTGCGCGCCGGCCAGGCGATGGATGTGCGCCCGCACCCGCATATCGGGCTTTCCACCGTCACCTATCTGTTCGACGGCAATATCAGGCACCGCGATTCGCTCGGCACCGAGATGGTCATCCAGCCCGGCGACGTGAATTTGATGACCGCCGGCCGCGGCATTGTCCATTCCGAGCGCACGCCCGAAGAACTGCGCGGCGCGCCGATGTCGGTCTCCGGCCTGCAGACATGGCTGGCTTTGCCCGACGGCAAGGAGGAAGTGGCGCCGGTGTTCGAGAACACGGCCGCGCTCCTTCTGCCCGAGATCGACGCCGAAGGTGTTTCCGGCCGCGTGGTGATCGGCGATTTCCAGGGACTGCGCTCGCCGGTAAGAGCCGACACCGAGACGCTCTACGCCGATCTGAGGCTGGCGCCCGGCGCCAGCGTCAAAATTCCCGCCGACGCCGAGGAACGCGCCATCTACACGCTGCACGGCGATGTCTCGGTTTCGGGCGACCGTTTTCCGGCCGAACGGCTGCTGGTGTTCCGGCCTGGTGACGAGATCGTCGTGTCGTCCGAGCGCGGCGCCCATTTCATGCTCTTCGGGGGCGCTTCGCTCGGCTCTCCGCGCCACATCTGGTGGAACTTCGTCTCGTCGTCGAAGGAACGCATCGAACAGGCCAAGCAGGAATGGAAGACGGGCCGCTTCGATATCGTTCCTGGAGATGAGGAAGAGTTCATTCCGTTACCGGACAATTAACGTCAGCATCACCCGCGTCACTGACACGCATTTACATTCCGGCGACGCAGGCATATTTCGCCATGATCGACGCGCATTATAGCTGAGCAGGCCCTTTAACAGTGAACGCAACGCTGCATACGCCGCTTCTCGACAAGGTCCGCATTCCAGCCGACCTGAAGAAGCTTGACGAAAGCGAGCTGCCGCAGCTGGCCTCGGAGCTGCGCGCCGAGCTGATCGATGCCGTCTCGCATACGGGCGGGCATCTCGGCGCCGGCCTCGGTGTCGTCGAACTGACGGTGGCGCTGCACTATGTCTTCAACACGCCGGAAGACCGCGTGATCTGGGATGTCGGCCACCAGGCCTATCCACACAAGATCCTGACCGGCCGCCGCGACCGCATCCGAACGCTCAGGCAAGAAGGCGGCCTGTCCGGCTTCACCCGTCGCGCCGAGAGCGAATACGACCCGTTCGGCGCCGCGCACTCTTCGACCTCCATTTCCGCCGGCCTCGGCATGGCCATGGCGCGCGACCTCTCGGGCGGCCACAACAATGTCATTGCCGTCATCGGCGACGGCGCCATGTCCGCCGGCATGGCCTATGAAGCCATGAACAATGCCGGCGCGCTTGATGCCCGGCTGATCGTCATCCTCAACGACAACGACATGTCTATCGCGCCGCCGACCGGCGCCATGAGCGCCTATCTGGCGCGGCTCGCGTCGGGCAAGACCTATCTTGGCCTGCGCGATTTCGGCAAGAAGCTGACCTCCTATCTCGGCAAGCGCGCCGACCGCGCCATCAAGCGGGCGGTCGAGCATGCGCGCGGCTACGTCACCGGCGGCACGCTGTTCGAGGAGCTTGGCTTCTACCATATCGGCCCGATCGACGGCCACAATCTCGAGCATCTGATCCCGGTGCTGAAGAACGTCCGCGACCATGCCGACGGCCCGGTGCTGATCCATGTCGTGACCCAGAAGGGCAAGGGCTACGCGCCGGCCGAGGCCGCGGCCGACAAATATCACGGCGTCAACAAGTTCGACGTCATCACCGGCGCGCAGACCAAGGCCCCGGCCAATGCGCCGGCCTACACCAAGGTGTTCGCCGAGAGCCTGGTCCAGGAGGCCCGCCTGGACGACCGCATCGTCGCCGTCACCGCCGCCATGCCGAACGGCACCGGCCTCGATTTGTTCGGCGAAGCGTTTCCGACCCGGACCTTCGATGTCGGCATTGCCGAGCAACATGCCGTGACCTTCGCCGCCGGCCTCGCCAGCGAGGGCTACAAGCCCTTCGCCGCCATCTATTCGACCTTCCTGCAGCGCGCCTACGATCAGGTCGTCCATGATGTGGCGATCCAGAAACTGCCGGTGCGTTTCCCGATCGACCGCGCCGGTTTCGTCGGCGCCGACGGCGCCACTCATTGCGGCGCCTTCGACACCACCTTCCTGGCGACGCTGCCGGGCTTCGTGGTGATGGCGGCCGCCGACGAGGCGGAGCTTCGCCACATGGTGCGCACCGCCGCCTATTATGACGAAGGCCCGATCGCCTTCCGCTATCCGCGCGGCAATGGCGTCGGCGTCGACATGCCGGAGCGCGGCTCGGTGCTCGAAATCGGCAAGGGCCGCATCGTCAGGGAAGGCACCAAGGTGGCGCTTCTGTCCTTTGGCACAAGACTGCAGGACTGCCTGCTGGCGGCCGAGGAACTCGGCGCGGCAGGGCTTTCGACGACGGTTGCGGACGCCCGTTTCGCCAAGCCGCTGGACGAGGATTTGATCCGCCGTCTCGCCCGCTCGCACGAAGTGCTGGTGACGGTGGAAGAGGGCGCTGTCGGCGGTTTCGCCAGCCACGTGCTGCAGTTCCTCGCCCATGAAGGCTTGCTGGAAAGCGGTCTGAAAGTTCGGCCGCTGGTGCTGCCGGACGAGTTCGCCGACCACGCCAAGCCGGAAAAAATGTATGCCGATGCCGGGCTCGACGCGGCCGGCATCGTGCGCACCGTGTTCGTCGCGCTCGGCCATTCCGCGCGCGCGCAGCGCGCCTGAATCAAACCTCACGCAGCTGAAGCAGTTGCCTGTGCAAGCTTAACACTTTGTTAACGCTTCTCTTTGGCGTTTCGCTTACCGTCTCTTTTGGCCGTTTTTCAACGCCGCCCTGCTAGAACTGCCTCCAGGCAGGGAGTTAAAAACAATGCGAACGCTTCTGTGCGGCGCGGCCCTTTTGGCCGTCATCGCCGCGCCGGCCATGGCCGAGACGCGCTATGACCGCAAGCTCGAACAGGCGGTGGCAGGCATCGTCGCCCGCAAGATGGGCGATATCAGGGGCGCTTTTTCCTACAAGCAGGTGCCGCAGCTTGTCGTCGTGCCGGACGCACCAGTCGTTGCTGTCGAGCGCCCGCGCAAGCAGGCTTCAGATGACGGAAGCGACGGCCTGATGCCGGCCGTTGAACGGCAGGTCTCACGGACGATCTTCTAAAACCACATATCGCGCACGCAGCGCCCATCGCGCGGCAGGTCGTCATAAGTGTCCAGCCCGTCGAAATGGTCGATCGGCAGGTCGGCGACCGCCTCAGGCGGTGCCAGCCTGACATTGACGGCGATACGCGTGCGGCTGCTGTCGCTGCGGCGCAAACCGCGCCAGGCAAGCACACAGGCACATGTCGGGCAAAACAGGATTTCCAGCGACGGCGTCTCCTTGCCGGCGCGGGTGTAGGACTGCACAGGCCCCGCAAGCCGGATACGCTCGTCGACAAAGTCATAGGCCCAGAGTGTGCCATAGCGGCGGCAAAGCGTGCAATTGCAGGCCGTGATCGGGCCGGGATCGCCTTCCAGGGTCCAGTGGGCGGCGCCGCAATGGCAGGTTCCCGTCAGCATTCGTCTTCCTCCGCATTGCCTGAGCCTCTACATCTTGCCGGACTGGCTGCGCTATTTAACCGGGCGGACTGGCTTGCGGCCCGGGTCTCGACGTCCTCCTATGCCAATGTCCTTGCCTTCGCGGCCGGCTTTCGCCATGAAGGCCGATGAACTCCCCTCTGCCAGCCAGCACACGCCAGCGGCTCGACGAATTGCTCGTCCAGCGCGGCCTGTTTGCGAGCCGCTCGCGCGCCCGCGACGCGGTCGAGCGCGGCACCGTGACGGTCGACGGCGTGGTCGCCCGCAAGCCCGGCCGGACGGTTCTGCCGCACTGTCTCATCGTCATCGACGACCCGGCGCAGGGTTATGTCTCACGCGCGGCGCTGAAGCTGATCGCCGGGCTCGACCATTTCAGTCTCGATCCCGCGGGCAGTGAAGCCCTCGATATCGGCGCCTCGACAGGCGGCTTCACGCAGGTGCTGCTCGAACGCGGCGCGGCCCATGTCACTGCCATCGATGTCGGCCACGGCCAGATGCATCCCGGTGTCTCGTCCGACCCGCGCGTCACCGTGATCGAGGGCCTCAACGCTCGCGAGCTCGCGGCTGCCGATCTCGGCGGCCGTATCCCCGATTTCATCGTCTCCGACGTCAGCTTCATCTCGTTGAAACTGGCGATGCCACCGGCGTTGGCATTGGCACGGGACGGCGCTCGTGCGGTGTTTCTGGTCAAGCCGCAATTCGAGGCCGGCCGCGAGGCGATCGGCAAGGGCGGTCTTTTGAAAGACCCTTATGACGCCGCCCGTGTGGCCGGCTTGCTGCAGGAATGGCTCGAAGGCGTCCCTGGCTGGCGTACATTGGGCTTGCACATGTCGCCGATCGAAGGCGGGGACGGCAACCGCGAATTCCTGCTTGCCGGGATCAAGGATGCCGGGACCAAGGATGCCGGGACCAAGGACCGATGAGCACGGGCTTCACCATCAAGAGACTGGGTTCGCAGGGCGACGGCGTCGCCGAGACGGAAACCGGCGAGCTGTTCATTCCCTTCACCCTGCCCGGCGAGACCGTCACCGCCGCGCGCGAGAGGGATCGCGCCATGCTGATGGCGGTATTGGAGACGTCGCCGCTGCGTATCGATCCGGCCTGCCGGCATTTCACCGAATGTGGCGGCTGCGCCGTCCAGCATCTGCAAGCCGACGCTTACCAGCAATGGAAACGCGACAAGGTCGTGCATGCCTTGAAAGGCATTGCCGGCGACATCGGCGCCCTGGTGCCGTGTGCGCCACACACACGCCGCCGCGTCGTGCTTGCCGCCAGGCGCGCCGACACAGGCATGCTGCTTGGCTTCCATCGCCATCTGTCGCCGGAAATCATCCCCATCGAGGAATGTCCGATCTCGCTGCCGGAGATCGTTGCCGCGCTCGATCGCTTGAGGTCGGTCGCCGACCTGGTTTGCGCCACCACCAAATCGTTCCGGATGGCGGTCACTGTGACGGGCTCGGGGCTTGACGTCGCTGTCTATGAGTCGGGCAAGCTGGGCGAGAACCAGCGCCGGGTCGCCTCCAACTTCATCATGGCCAATGGCTTTGCCCGGCTTTCGATCGACGACGAGATTGTCATCGAGCCGAAAAAGCCGGTGGTCATGTTCGGCACCGTCGCTGTCGCCATACCGCCTGGCGCCTTCCTGCAGGCAACGCAAGCCGCCGAACAGACGATGGCCGATCTCGTTGGCGGACATCTGAAGCGTGCCAGGAAAGTCGCGGATCTTTTCGCCGGCTGCGGCAGCTTTGCGCTTCGGCTGGCGGCCAAATCCGAAGTCCACGCGGTCGAAGGCGACGCGGCAGCCCTTTCGGCGCTCGACCGCGGATCGCGCTTCGCCACCGGCCTGAAGCGGGTAACCGGCGAACGCCGCGACCTGTTCCGGCGGCCGCTGACGTTCAAGGAGCTGAATGCTTTCGATGGCGTCGTCTTCGACCCGCCGCGCGCCGGCGCCGAGGACCAGTCGAAGCAGATCGCCCGCTCGGATGTGCCGTTCGTCGCCGCCGTCTCCTGCAATCCGGTGACGCTGGCACGAGACCTGCGCATCCTGATTGACGGCGGCTACATCTTGAAGAGCGTCACGCCCATCGACCAGTTCCTGTGGTCGCCGCATGTCGAGGCCGTGGCGCTGCTGGAGAAGCCGAAACGGCGACGTTAATCCGCTGATTTTCACAAGGCCGTGCTTGAGTTTGCCGCCCCCCGCAAGACGTAGCCGGCTGGCAAACTAGCCTTCGCGAACGCTTTCGTACCCGGCCGCTTGTGCGGCCTTGATGAACTTACGGTCGAAGGACACAAATGCTGAGCAGTGCGAGGACTTGCCCAGATGGAGCGCATCGGCGAAATCCATTCCCGTCTCGGCTAGATCGACCGCGGAAGAGACGATCGCAGCATCCTCTATCTCGACAGTGGGAAGCCCGCCGAACACCCGCAGTGCATTGACGATCGAGGCCTGATCATAACCATAGCCGCTGCGCAGCACCCACTCAGCCTCCAGGATCACCGTGACGGCGACGAAAACGGGCTGACCGTCGATCAGCCGCCGGGCTCGCGGGGACTGCTCGGGATCGTCGTTCGTCAGATACCTGACGACAACGTTGGTATCAATCGCGAGCATGGCGCCGCCGTGCTTCAGCAAGGACGGCCGCGTCCATCTCCTCCAAGGTCTTCGGTCTGCCACTGTGCGGCAGGACACCAAAGACATCTTCTGGTCGTGTCGGGGCAAAGGCAGGCGCCGGTCTCAAAAGTACACCGTCCGGTGTGTCTTCGACCTGCAGGCGCGTGCCCGCGCCCCAGTCCCTCCGTTTGCGGATAGCGCTGGGCAGGATTACCTGTCCCTTGGTCGAGACGGTCGTTATAAGCTTTTCTATTGCACCCATTGCGGTATTACCCTTGTGTAAGACAAAGGTAAGATATCCCTGTGAGGGGAACTATTCAAGCCCGCCGACGTCTCCTCGCTCAAACCCTGGTGCCGCCGACCGTCATCTGGTTCATCCTGAGATGCGGCTGGCCGACGCCGACCGGCACGCCTTGTCCGGCCTTGCCGCACATGCCGATGCCGGTGTCGAGTTTCATGTCGTTGCCGATCATCGACACACGGTGCATGGCGTCCGGTCCGTTGCCGATCAGCATGGCGCCCTTGATCGGCTGCGTCACCTTGCCGTTTTCGATCATGTAGGCCTCGGTGCAGCCGAACACGAACTTGCCTGAGGTGATGTCGACCTGGCCGCCGCCGAAGGATACGGCATAGATGCCGTTCTTGACCGAGGCGATGATCTCATCCGGCTCCATGTCGCCCGCCGTCATATAGGTGTTGGTCATGCGCGGCATCGGCTGGTGCGCATAGCCTTCGCGCCGGCCGTTTCCCGTGGCTTTCATGCCCATCAGCCGGGCGTTCTGGCGGTCCTGCATGTAGCCGACAAGCTTGCCGTCCTCGATCAGCACATTGCGGGCCGAAGGCGTGCCTTCATCGTCGACGGTCAGCGAACCCCGCCGCTCCGGCATGGTGCCGTCATCGACCACGGTAACGCCCTTGGCGGCGACCTGCTGGCCGAGCAGGCCGGCAAAGGCGGAGGTCTTCTTGCGGTTGAAGTCGCCCTCCAGCCCATGGCCGACGGCTTCGTGCAGCATCACGCCCGGCCAGCCGCTGGACAAAACGATGTCGAACGTTCCGGCCGGCGCGGGAATGGCTTCGAGATTGACCAGCGCCTGCCTGAGCGCCTCCCTGGCAGCATGCTTCCAGGCGTCCTCGACCAGGAACTCGCCGAACGCCTTGCGCCCGCCCATGCCATAGGAGCCGCTTTCCTGGCGGTCGCCGTCGCCGACGACGACGGAAACGTTGATGCGGACCAGCGGGCGGATGTCGCGCACGATCTGGCCGTCGGCGCGCACGATCTCGACATGCTGCCAGGACGCCGCGAGCGAGGCCGTCACCTGGCGCACGCGCGGGTCCTCGGCACGCAGCCATGCGTCGATCTCCTGCAACAGCTTGGCCTTGACCTCGAAGGAAGGCGAGGGGATCGGGTTCTCCTCGCCATAGAGATGGCGGTTGGTGCGCGCGGGCGCCCCGGCAAGCGTGCCGGAATAGCCGCCCTTGACGGTCGAGACGACGTCGGCGGCGCGCAGCAGCGACGCCTCGGAAAGATCGCTGGAATGGGCGTAGCCGCTGGCCTCGCCGGCCACGGCGCGCAGGCCAAAACCCTGGTCGGTGTTGAAATTGGCGGTCTTCAGCCTGCCATTGTCGAACATCAGCGCTTCGCTCTCGCTGTATTCGAGGAACAGTTCGCCGTCGTCGGCGCCGTTCAGTGTGTCGGCGACGATCCGCTTGATGCGATCATCTGAAATGTCGAATTGGCCGGTCAGGCTGTTCATGGCAGGTCCGCTCACAGGAGGAATGGTGTTGCCACGATGTAGGCGCGAAGACGCGCCTGCACAATCCGCAATGACGATCCGCAGCAGGTGGAGCGGGTAACCCCGCCCCTGAACATGACATCCATCTTGAAGTTCGACCCGTCACCCGAAAAGGCCTTCACCCAGCGATATTTCTTGTTCCATTCATTGGCCTGGTCGGCCGTGAAGGGGTTGGTATAGCCCGAGGAGAACTGGATCGACTTGCACTTCTCATGGTTTTCGCAGCCATAGAAGTAGATGACATATTTCATGCCCTGAAGCCGGCCCGAGATCATCGGATCGCCCCGTGTCCTTGTCCATCTTGGCCGAGCCATAGCCTTTCGCAAGCTCGAAAATGACGGCCGGATCGGGCGCCGTGATGATTTCGGAATCCTCGGCAAAGGCGACGGAAACGGCGCCGGTCAGGATTAGACCGGTCGACAAAAGCAAAGAACAAGCACGCATGATGACCCCCACAGCCAAAGATCAAACCCGTGGGAATTGTGAGGAAAGACGGTTTCGCAAGCATCAAGCTCAGGGCAGGGCGGCAAAACCGTCGGCGAAGCCCTTGAGGTCGACGGGGATGCCGATGCCTTCTTCCGGCGTCTGGAAGACGATGAAGGTGGCCGACGTCCCGGTCTTCAGCGTATCGAGCAGCGGCTTTTCGAGAATGACCTCGGCATAGCAGCCGTCCTGGAAGCAGCGCACGAAATAGGCGCGGCCAATATCCTTGCCGTCGACATTGAGGCCCAGGCCATTGGGCAGCAGAACGCCGAGCGGGGCCAGCACGCGCAGGATCTCGGCCTTGTTGTCGGCGGTGCGCAACACGACGACGGACAGTCCCATTTCCGGGCGATCCTCGGCAACGACGTTCTGCATCATCACGCATTGTTCCGAGGTGGCGCCGGCCGGCGTGTCGCAGATGATCGACCATGCGCCATGCGTCGACTTGACCGTGCCGCTCGGCTGCGCTGCATTGGCGACGCCGGTTGCGGACGAGCCGATACCGATCAGGGCGGCGAGAAAAACGACCTTCGCCCCGCTTCTCGAAAGCCAAGCGCTTTTCGAATGCCAGGCGCTCTTCGAATGCCAGGCGTTTCTCGAAAGCCAAGAGGTCATGACGGCTCCATTGCGAATCACGGCACTTTAAGCCGCGCCAAGGCCAAGTAAAGGATAGGGCGACCGCCGGTCAGCCCCGGCAGGCGCAATAATGCGCTTTTTCCTAGCAAATTCGCCCGAATTGCGACCGTCGGGCGCATTCCGGACACAAGCCCGCATTGTCTGTCTGTCGACGACCCGCGCGGGCCACGAGGCCGTCGAAACAGCGCGGCAGCACTTGCGCGCAAAAATGCCGCACGGTTTCGCCCGCTCCTTTCTTGCGGAGGGAAATAGAGTATGGTTTGAACCACCCTTGGGACTGTCCGGGATTCCCATCCCGGCATTGTTCGATATTCTTGCGTCGCGATCGCGAGGAACCGGGAGATGAAGAGGGCGATGAGAAAATTCCCAGCAAGCGCCAAATTGATGGCAACGGCAGGCGCCGCCGCCGCATTTTTCGCCGGTGCCTCCGCCCATGCGGCCCAGCCGCAGCCGTGGGAGATGACTTTTCAGCCGCCGGCGACAGACATGATGCGGCAGATCGAGTGGTTCGGGAATTACACGATGTGGTTCGTCGTCCCGATCACTGCTTTGGTTCTGGCGCTTCTCGCCTGGTGCATCTTCAGGTTCCGCGCCAGCAAAAACCCGGTTCCGTCCAAGACCAGCCACAACACGCTGATCGAGATCGTCTGGACAGTCGGGCCGGTCGTCGTCCTGCTGTTCATCGCCATTCCCTCGTTCCAGTTGCTGACGGCGCAGTACACGCCGCCGGAAGAGGCCAAGCTGACCGTCAAGGTAACGGGCAATCAGTGGAACTGGGACTATGAGTACCAGACCGAGAACACGCTCTCCTTCAACTCGGCCATCCTGCAGGACGCCGACCGCGCCGCGATCGGCAAGGAAGACCGCAAGGTCTATCCGCGCCTGCTGGCTGTCGACAACGAGCTGGTCGTGCCGGTCAACACCATGACGCGCGTCCTGGTTACCGCAGCCGACGTGATCCATTCCTTTGCCGTTCCGGCCTTCGGCATCAAGATGGACGCGGTTCCCGGCCGCACCAACGAGACGTGGTTCAAGGCGGAAAAGGAAGGCATCTATTACGGCCAGTGCTCGCAGCTCTGCGGCAAGGACCATGCCTTCATGCCGATCGCCGTCCGCGTCGTATCCGATGCGCAGTACAAGACCTGGCTGGCAGCAGCCAAGACCGACCTCCCCGGCGCCAACAAGGCGCTGATGGCCGAGGTCGACGGTACCAACAAGGTAGCGGCCGCCGGCAATTGATGCCGCGGGTTAGCAAGAATTAGGGAACGGAGCCGACCATGGCAGAAGCTGCAGCTCACGACGACCACGACCACAAGCCCTATCATGGCTGGGTCCGGTGGGTGTACTCCACCAACCACAAGGACATCGGCACGCTCTACCTGATCTTCGCGATCTTCGCGGGCATCGTCGGCGGCGCGCTTTCGGTCGTCATCCGCATGGAGCTGCAGGAGCCGGGCATCCAGATCTTCACCGGTCTGGCGCAGATGGTCTATGGCATGAACGGCGATGCCGCCATCGACGGCGGCAAGAGCATGTACAACGCCTTCGGCACCGCGCACGCGCTGATCATGATCTTCTTCATGGTCATGCCGGCGCTGATCGGCGGCTTCGCCAACTGGATGGTGCCGATCATGATCGGCGCGCCTGACATGGCCTTCCCGCGCATGAACAACATCTCGTTCTGGCTGCTGCCGCCGGCCTTCCTGCTGCTCATCGCTTCGGCTTTCATGCCGAGCGCGCCCGGCGCCTATGGTGTTGGCGGCGGCTGGACGCTCTATCCGCCGCTGTCGACCTCCGGCCAGCCCGGGCCGGCCATGGATCTGGCGATCCTGTCGATCCACATTGCCGGCGCGTCCTCGATCCTCGGCGCCATCAACTTCATCACCACCATTTTCAACATGCGCGCGCCGGGCATGACGCTGCACAAAATGCCGCTATTTGCCTGGTCGGTTCTGATCACCGCCTTCCTGCTGCTCTTGTCGCTTCCGGTTCTGGCCGGTGGCATCACCATGCTGCTTACCGACCGCAATTTCGGCACCACCTTCTTCGCCCCGGATGGCGGCGGCGATCCGATCCTGTTCCAGCATCTGTTCTGGTTCTTTGGTCACCCCGAAGTGTACATCCTGATCCTGCCGGGCTTCGGCATCATCAGCCACATCGTCTCGACCTTCTCGAAGAAGCCGGTGTTCGGCTATCTCGGCATGGCCTACGCCATGGTCGCGATCGGCGCCGTCGGCTTCATCGTCTGGGCGCACCACATGTACACGACCGGCCTGTCGCTCGACACGCAGCGCTACTTCGTCTTCGCCACCATGGTCATCGCCGTACCGACAGGCGTGAAGATCTTCTCTTGGATCGCGACGATGTGGGGCGGCTCGATCTCGTTCAAGACGCCGATGCTGTGGGCGCTGGGCTTCATCTTCCTGTTCACGGTCGGCGGCGTCACCGGCGTCCAGCTCGCCAACGCCGGCCTCGACCGCTCGCTGCATGACACCTATTTCGTCATTGCCCACTTCCACTATGTGCTGTCGCTGGGTGCGGTCTTCGCCATCTTCGCCGGCTGGTACTACTGGTTCCCCAAGATGACCGGCTACATGTACTCGCCGGTGATCGCCAACACCCACTTCTGGGTCACCTTCGTCGGCGTCAATTTGATCTTCTTCCCGCAGCATTTCCTCGGCCTGGCCGGCATGCCGCGCCGCACCATCGACTATCCCGACGCGTTCGCCGGCTGGAACATGGTGTCGTCCTACGGCTCCTATATATCGGCCGTCGGCGTGGTGATCTTCCTCTATGGCGTGTTCGAGGCCTTCCAGAAGAAGCGCGTCGCCGGCGCCAATCCGTGGGGCGAGGGTGCAACGACGCTCGAATGGCAGCTGCCTTCGCCGCCGCCCTTCCACCAGTGGGAACAGCTGCCGAAGATCAAGTAAGGCAGCCCGAATACGAAACCGCCGGCCCGCCGGCGGTTTCGGCCAACGGAATGATTGGACTTATGTACGCATGGCCCTTGTCGACGACCCAATGATTGACGAAGCGGGCTTTCGCATGTCGGAAGCCACGTCGGGCGATTTCTTCGCCCTGCTGAAGCCGCGCGTCATGTCGCTGGTGGTGTTCACGGCCTTTGTCGGCATGGTCGCTGCGCCCGTGACCATCAACCCGCTGCTGGCGGTGATCGCCATCCTGGCCATTGCCATCGGCGCCGGCGCCTCGGGTGCGCTCAACATGTGGTACGACGCCGACATCGATGCGGTGATGAGCCGGACCGCCGGCCGCCCGGTACCGTCCGGCCGCATCCTGCCCGGCGAAGCCCTGAGCTTCGGCCTTGTGCTTTCGGTGCTGTCGGTGATGACGCTGGGCGTGCTGGTCAACTGGCTGTCGGCGGCGCTGCTTGCCTTCACCATCTTCTTCTACGCCGTCGTCTACACGATGTGGCTGAAGCGCTCGACGCCGCAGAACATCGTCATCGGCGGCGCCGCCGGCGCCATCCCGCCGGTCATCGGCTGGGCCGCGGTGACCGGAACGGTGAGCCTGGAAAGCCTCGTCCTGTTCCTGATCATCTTCCTGTGGACGCCGCCGCACTTCTGGGCGCTGGCGCTGTTCAAGTCCGACGACTACGCCAAGGCCGGCATCCCGATGATGCCGAACGTTGCCGGCCAGGCCTCGACCCGCCGCCAGATCTTTGCCTACGCCCTGATCCTGGCGCCGATCGGCGTGCTGCCCTGGGTGCTCGGTTTCACTACCGCCTTCTATGGCGTCGCATCAGTGGCTCTCGGCGCCGGCTTCGTCTGGTATGCCTGGAAAGTGCTGTGCATGACCGATAGCGACCGCGTCATGAAGCCGGCCAAGGCTCTGTTCGCCTATTCGCTGCTCTACCTCTTCGCCATCTTCGCCATCTATCTTGCCGACTGTGTCGTCGGTCGCGCTTTGGCCATCGGTGGAGCATGACCATGATCGACAAGAAGCTTGAACTGGTCACGCTGACCGAAAGCCAGAAGAAGGCGCGGCGCAACCGTTCGGCGGCGATCGGCGTCGCGCTGGCGATTCTGGTCGTCATCTTCTACGTCGCGACCATCGTGAAATTCGGCCATACCGGATGAGGCCGATGATGACCCGCCAGACCGTGACCGATCCCAGGAAGAAGAACACCAACCGCGTCGTCGCCGCCGTCTGCGTCGCCTTTTTCGGCGGCATGATCGGGATGGCCTACGCCGCGGTGCCGCTCTACAAGATGTTCTGCCAGGCCACCGGCTATGGCGGCACGACGCAGCGCGCCGAAAAGCAATATGCCGGCCGCATCCTCGACCGCGACATCACCGTGCGCTTCGACGCCAACACCAACGGCATTCCCTGGCAGTTCCAGCCGGTCGCCCGCTCGGTCACCATCAAGATCGGCGAGACCACGCAGGCGCATTACAGCGCCACCAACAAGTTCGACCGCGCCGTTACCGGCCGCGCCACCTTCAACGTGCAGCCGGAACTGGCAGGCCCCTACTTCAACAAGGTCGAGTGTTTCTGCTTCACCGACACGACGCTGAAGCCCGGCGAGACGCTGGACATGCCGGTCGTGTTCTATGTGGATCCCGATATCGTCAACGTGCCGGAACTGAAGGACTTGAAGACGATCACCCTGTCCTACACCATGTTCCCGGTCCAAAAGAACAAGCCGGTGGCGTCATCGACGCCGGACAGCAGCAGCAAAGTTTCAGATACCGAAGCAAATCTCGGGGGTTGATATGGCAGACGCGCACGCAAAACCACAACACGACTACCATCTCGTCAACCCGAGCCCGTGGCCCTTCCTGGGGTCGATCGGCGCGCTGGTGACTGCAGTCGGCGGCGTCGCCCTGATGCAGTATCTCAAGAACGGCGATTTTCCGATTTTCGGCCACAACATCGCCAATCCATGGCTGTTCTTCATCGGCCTCGTCATCGTCCTCTACACGATGTTTGCCTGGTGGTCGGACACCATCAAGGAAGCGCATGAGGGCCACCACACGCGCGTCGTGTCGCTGCATCTGCGCTACGGCATGATCATGTTCATCGCTTCGGAAGTGATGTTCTTCGTTGCCTGGTTCTGGGCCTATTTCGATGCCAGCCTGTTTCCGAGCGAAGTGCAGAATTACGCCCGCACCGCTTTCACTGGCGGCGTCTGGCCGCCGAAGGGTCTCGAAGTCCTCGATCCGTTCCATCTGCCGCTCTACAACACCATCATCCTGCTTCTGTCGGGCACCACGGTGACATGGGCGCACCATTCGCTCATCCATGGCGACCGCAAGGGCCTGATCAACGGCCTGGTGCTGACCGTCGGCCTCGGCATGCTGTTCACCATGGTGCAGGCCTACGAGTACATGCACGCTCCGTTCGGCTTCAAGGATTCCATCTACGGCGCCACCTTCTTCATGGCGACCGGCTTCCATGGCTTCCACGTCATCATCGGCACCATCTTCCTGCTGGTCTGCCTGATCCGCGCCTGGAAAGGCGACTTCACGCCCAAGCAGCATTTCGGCTTCGAGGCGGCTGCCTGGTACTGGCACTTCGTCGACGTGGTCTGGCTGTTCCTGTTCGCATCGATCTACGTCTGGGGATCGGTCGGCGCGGTGATCGAAGGCCACTGACGGCTTTCACCGAACCGACAAATCAGCAGGGCGGTCGCGGCAACGCGGTCGCCTTTCTTCTTTTCGGCGCCCATCAATGGCCAACGGATTCGGCTGGTCGGGCTGGCTGCTTCAATTGGTCGACTGGACCGATGGCTGCATTGGGGTTACCGACTGCGACATGGACGAAATCTGGACTATGGTGCCGGATGGAACGCTGATCGAAATCGAGCCGTAAAGCATGACTATCCATGAGTGAAGACAGGGCGATCTGGCCACCCATCGAGCCGATCTCGGCCGGCCTGCACGGACGCTGCCCGCGCTGCGGCGAAGGACGGCTGTTTTCCGGCTTCCTCACCGTCGGAAAGCGCTGCAACAATTGCGGCCTCGACTATTCCTACGCCGATGCCGGCGACGGCCCGGCGGTGTTCGTCATCCTGATCATCGGCTTCATCGTCGTCGGGCTGGCGCTGTGGGTGGAGGTGACGCTGAGCCCGCCGCTGTGGCTGCATTTCATCATCTGGATACCGCTGGCCGTGGCGCTGTGCCTGACGGCGCTGAGGCTGATCAAGGGGGTGCTGCTGACGCTTCAATACGCCAACAAGGCGGCCGAAGGCCGCCTGGACCAGGGGCAATGAACGAGGCGCTGACCAAGCCCGCCGGCCGCACGCGGCCGAAGACGGCATTTCTGCTCGGCCTCGGCCTGGTGGTGTTCGTCATCCTGCTCGGGCTTGGCACATGGCAGGTGCAGCGCCTGTACTGGAAGGAAGCCCTTCTGCACACCATCGACCAGCGCACCCATTCAGCGCCGCAGCCGCTGGCGGACGTCGAGAAGGAATTCGCCGCAACCGGTGATGTCGACTACACGCCGGTCACCGTCAGCGGGACGTTCCTGCACTCCGGCGAGCGGCATTTCTACGCCACCTGGGACGGCGACGCCGGCTTCAACGTCTACACCCCGCTGGCCCTCGACGATGGCCGCTATATCCTGATCAACCGCGGCTTCGTTCCCTATGATCTCAAGGATGCCGCCAAGCGGCCGCAAGGGCAGGTGACCGGCAAGGTCACGGTCACCGGCCTGGCGCGCAACCCGCTGCCGGGCAAGCCGTCGATGATGCTGCCCGACAATGACGTGGCCAAGAACATCTTCTACTGGAAGGATCGTGATGTCATGGCGGCGAGTGCCGGCCTGCCGGCCGGCGCCGTGCTGGTGCCGATCTTCATCGACGCCGACAAGACGCCGAACCCGGGCGGGCTGCCGGTCGGCGGCGTCACCATCATCGACCTGCCGAACTCTCATCTGCAATATGCCTTCACCTGGTATGGCCTGGCGGCGGCTCTTGCCGCGGTTCTGATCATCAGGCTGCGCCGCCCGGCAAAGACTGAATGATCCAGAGCATCATCCCGAAAAGTGGGAACCGGTTTCGGACAAGATCATGATCCAACAAAGAGTTAGATCAGGTTGACCATTCAACCTGATCTCAACTGCCCTTGACAGGGCAGGGGTGCACACCTCATTTCGCCAAACGATACGATCAACCGATCTGGAATCATGCTGCAGACCGCCACAAAACCACCGCTGACGATCCGGCTCTGCCAGCCGCGCGGCTTTTGCGCCGGTGTCGACCGCGCGATCCAGATCGTCGTGCTGGCGTTGAAGAAATACGGCGCGCCGGTCTATGTCCGCCACGAGATCGTGCACAACCGCTATGTCGTCGAGGGCCTGCAAAGCCTTGGCGCGGTTTTCATCGAGGAACTCTCGGAAATCCCGGCCGAGCACCGCAAGTCGCCGGTTGTCTTCTCAGCCCACGGCGTGCCGAAATCGGTGCCGGCCGACGCCAAGGCACGCGAGCTCTTCTATCTCGACGCCACCTGCCCGCTGGTGTCCAAGGTGCACAAGCAGGCGATGCGCCATCAGCGGCTCGGCCGCCATGTGCTTCTGATCGGCCATGCCGGCCATCCCGAAGTGATCGGCACCATGGGCCAACTGGCTGAAGGCGCCGTCACGCTGATCGAGACCGAAGCCGACGCTGGGACCTTTGCCCCCGCCGACCCGGAAGCGCTCGGCTTCGTAAGCCAGACAACGTTGTCGGTCGAAGACACTGCCGGCATATTGCGGGTGCTGCAGGAGCGCTTCCCGCAACTGCATGCACCGGCCGCCGAATCGATCTGCTACGCCACCACCAACCGCCAGGAAGCGGTCAAGGAAACCGCCGCCGGCGCCGATCTCTATCTGATCGTCGGTGCGCCCAATTCCTCCAATTCGCGCCGTCTTGTCGAAGTGGCGGAGCGCGCCGGCGCCACCATGTCGCTTCTCGTACAGCGCGCCGCCGAAATTCCGTGGAAAGACATCACAAATATATCGACGCTCGGCCTGTCTGCCGGCGCGTCGGCGCCGGAGATCATCGTCGACGAGATCATCGATGCCTTCCGCCAGCGCTTCGAGGTGACCATCGACCTGGCGATCACCGCCACCGAAACGGAGGATTTTCCAGTCATGCGGGTTCTGCGCGATGTCGAACTGACGCGGGCCGACATGGCCTTCGTCAACGGAGCCGCGTGAACAGCCCATGGCGGTCTACACCGACGTCAATGAGGGCGAACTCGGCGCGTTCCTGAGGGCATATCCGGTCGGCGAACTCTTGTCCTACAAGGGGATCGCCGAAGGCACCGAGAATTCGAACTTTTTGCTGCACACCTCAAGCGGCTCTTACATACTGACGCTTTACGAGAAGCGCGTCGACAAGGCCGACCTGCCGTTCTTCCTCGGCCTGATGGGCCATCTCGCCCGCAAAGGCATTTCCTGCCCGTTGCCGGTGACCGCGCATGACGGCACCGTCATCGGCACGCTGGCCGGCCGCCCCGCGGTCATCATCACCTTCCTCGAAGGCCTGTCGCTGCGGCGGCCGACAGCGGCGCATTGCGCGGAGGTCGGCAAGGCGCTCGCCGCCCTGCATCTCGCCGGCCAGGATTTTGCGATGACGCGTGACAACGCGCTCGCCATCGAGGGCTGGCGCAAACTCTGGAATGCCTCGCGCGACCGAGCCGACGAGGTCGAGCCGGGACTGGCGGCCGAGGTCGACGCGGATTTCGCGGATTTCGAACGCCATTGGCCGCAGGGCCTGCCGGCAGGCATCATCCATGCCGATCTGTTTCCCGACAATGTCTTCTTCCTCGGCGAGAAACTGTCCGGCCTCATCGACTTCTATTTCGCCTGCCACGACCTCTACGCCTATGACGTCGCCACCTGTCTCAACGCCTGGTGTTTCGAGAAGGATTTCTCCTTCAACCTGACCAAAGGCACGGCGCTGCTGGCCGGCTATCAGAGCGTGCGGCCTTTGAGCGATGGCGAGAAAGCAGCGCTGCCGATGCTTTCGCGCGGTTCGGCGCTGCGCTTCATGCTGACCCGGCTCTATGACTGGCTGACGGTTCCAGAGGGCGGGCTGGTCATGAAGCGCGATCCGACCGAATATATCCGCCGCATGCGCTTCCACCGCGCGATCAGGTCGCCTTCGGAATACGGACTGACATGACCAAGCAGGTTGAAATCTTCACCGACGGCGCCTGCTCGGGCAATCCCGGTCCCGGCGGCTGGGGCGCCATCCTGCGCTTCAACGGCAAGACCAGGGAATTGTCGGGCGGCGAGGCCGAGACGACCAATAACCGCATGGAGCTGCTGGCCGCCATCTCGGCGCTGAATGCGCTGAAGGAGCCGTGCGCCGTCGAGCTTCACACCGACAGCAAATATGTCATGGACGGTATCTCCAAATGGATCCACGGCTGGAAGAAAAACGGCTGGAAGACCGCTGACAAGAAGCCGGTCAAGAACGGTGAACTGTGGCAGGCGCTGGATGAGGCCAATCGGCGCCACAAGGTGACCTGGAACTGGGTCAAGGGCCATGCCGGCCACACCGAGAACGAACGCGCCGACGAACTCGCAAGGGAAGGCATGGCGCCGTTCAAGAGGGGCTCAGCCAAACCTGCGGCGCCGAAAGTGGCGCTGAAGCCGGGGGCATCCGAGAAGCAGCCGGCGCCACGGGCACGGCGCTCGACCCAAAGCTATTGAGCTCAAGCTATCGGCAGGGGATCTCACTCATGCCGATCGTATACTACATCACCCATCCCCAGGTTCAGATCGATGCCAACGTTCCCGTGCCGCACTGGGGGCTGTCCGAGATCGGACGAGCGCGAGCATCAGCTATGCTCGATCAGCCATGGGTCGGATCGATCCGCCGTGTCGTCTCGTCGGCCGAGCGCAAGGCGATCGAAACCGCCGAGATCCTTGGCAAACACCTCGGCCTCGCGGTCGAGGTGAAGGAGCGCATGCATGAGAACGATCGGTCGGCAACCGGCTTCCTGCCGCCGCCGGAGTTCGAGGCGGTCGCCGACCAGTTCTTCGCCAATCCGCACAAAAGCATTCGCGGCTGGGAACGGGCCATCGACGCCCAGCAACGCATTGTCAGCGAGGTCGAAACGGTGCTGGGTGCTGCCGACGGCGGCGACATTGCCTTCGTCGGCCATGGCGGCGTCGGAACGCTCTTGCTGCTCTCGCTCAGCGGCCGCGCAATCAGCCGCGCGGCGGATCAGCCGGCCGGCGGCGGCAATTACTTCGCCTATGATGTCGGCACGCGCCGCGTCGTCCACGGATGGCGGCCGATCGACAGTCTGGCGCCGCGCTAAAGCGGATGTCAGGAGATCATCGATACCGTAGCCGCGATGAAGCCGCTGGCGACCAGCGGATAGAACCTGTCCTCAGCGGATCAGCAGGGCCGTGCCGTAGAGGCCGAGCGCGAACACCGTGTGCGAGATCACGTTGAAGGCGCGGATCTGTATCGCGTTGGGGCGCTTTGAGGCAGCCCAGCCGGCGCCCATGCCGGGCGCCAGCAGGAACCAGCCGGCGCCGATGGTGACCATGCCGAGGATGAAGGCCGGCAGGAAGGTCGGCGCGTCCAGCCATGCCGTGCCCGCCAGCGCCGCCAGGATGAAGCCGTAGACGATGCCGGTGACATAGTGGAAAGCCCAGCCCAGCGCCTGCTCATGCGCATAGGGCGCGGCTTGTGCGATGTCGTCGTGGAAAACCTTGCCTTCCCTGAGGTGCCAGACCCAGCGGCCGGGCGGCCCCCAGTTCGGCCGCGGCTGACTGAGCGCCAGATGCAGGAACATCGCCCAGAGATCCATCAGCACCGTGGCGCCGATGCCAATCGCAATGCTGCGCCAGATGATGTCAAACATCGTCGATGTCCCCCAAAGCAGGCAATCCGGCTGGAAGCGCGTGGTCGTCAGGCCATCGCGTTCATGAGCCGAGGCGGCCGCCGCGGTTTAGAGCTGGCTCAGAATGTGAGCGGCACCCGACGTGTCGACTCCTGGCTTGGTCTCGACGTTGAGCGCGGTGACCTTGCCATTGTCGACGATCATCGAGAAGCGCTTCGAGCGCAATCCCATGCCGCCGCTGGAATAGTCGGAGTCGAGGCCGATCGACTTGGCGAAGTCGCCATTGCCGTCGGCGAGATAGAGGATCTTGCCTTGACCGCCGGTGAAATTGGCCCAGGCACCCATGACATGGACGTCGTTGACCGACACGACGGCGATGGTGTCGACGCCGCGGGCCAGGATGGCATCGTGGTTCTCAAGATAGCCCGGCAGGTGGTTGTTGCTGCAGGTCGGCGTGAACGCCCCGGGAACACCGAACAGCACCACTTTCTTGCCCGCAAAAATCTCGGCCGAGGTGATCACCTTGGCGCCGTCGGCGGTCATTTCCTTGAAGGTCGCGTCGGGCAGTTTGTCGCCAACGGCAATCGTCATGATGGTCCTCGTGTGAAAAGCAGGGAAGGTTTCTTGCGATAGCGAAATCGGGCATCTCCCGCAACCGCCGACAAGGCCTGGATCAAGGGAAAGCCTGGATCGGGTTCCGTTTCAGGGGAACGGCAGAACGCCCTCGACCGCGCCTTCGGCACTTGTCAGGGTGTAATACAACCCGCCATCGGTCGGTGTCGTCGACGGCCGGTCGAGGATCGGAATGGTAAATACCAGCCGGCCGTCCTTTTCGTTGCGTGCAGGCGCCCCGAACATATAGTCGCGTCCCCCGGCGACGAATAAATCCGCCGCCTCCGGATCTCCGGGAAAAGTCGCCTCGACGATCAGCGTCTCATGGTCTCCCGGCAGCACCTTGATCCCGAAATCGGGCTTGGCAGGCGCGGGCAAGGTGGCGAGTGCAGCCTTCACCAGCGCCGCATCCTCGGCATTGTCGGGATCGGCGCCGGGATCGACGCTCAGCCGCGTCTGCACCGGAATACAGATCGTCTCGCAGATGCCAAGAAAGATGTCGGCATCGATGACGGCCGCATCCCCAGGCGACGACAAAGTGAATGTCACCGGCAGCGAGACCGGATGGTTGTAGCCGGCCCATTTGCCGTAGCCGTCGTCATGGCGCTGCGGCGGCGGGAAGGAAAACGCCGCATCGGTGATGTTGGTGCTGGCCGAAACGTCGATCTGCGGCGGCACGCCGGCGTCGCCCGGATCGCGCCAATAGGTTTTCCAGCCGGGCTTGAGCGCGATGTCGAGCACGCCCTGTATGCGGCCGGCCTCGTCGGCCTTGCCTGTTGTCACCAGCCGCACCCTGCCGCCTTCGCTGTTGTACCAGTCGGAAGACGAGGCGGCGGCGGGAAGGGCTACTCCGCATCCGATGGCGGCGCCGAGCAGCAGGACTTTCAAGCTTTGCATGGCGTTGATTTGATCGTCAGTTCATGGCCGCGCAATGTTTTCATGGCGCTCTGCGTATCATATTTGCGTGACCTTCGGGCAAGGAACAGTTGGCTTCAAGCAATCGGCCGAGTGAAGTTCGCAGTCAAGATTCCGTTGTTCCAACCGTTGGGCTTTGGCCGAATCGCACGCGGCGCATCTTTTCGGCGTCCCGGAAACGCGTTACGCTCCAGTCCATGGACTTGTTGCGCCACAAAAAGACAGCCGGTGGACGCGGCTTTCTTGACGACCAGTTTCTGATTGCCATGCCCGGCATGAAGGACGATCGCTTCACGCGCTCGGTCATCTACATCTGTGCGCACAGCGATGAAGGCGCCATGGGCCTGATCATCAACCAGACGCAACAGATGCTGTTTCCCGATCTTCTGGTGCAGCTCGGCATCATGAACGAACAGGAGGCGATCAGGCTGCCTGCGCAGGCCCGCGACTTCGTGGTGCGCAATGGCGGCCCGGTGGACCGCAGCCGCGGCTTCGTCCTTCACTCGGGCGACTACCGGGTGGAATCCTCGCTCACCGTCTCCGACGATATCTGCCTGACCGCGACGGTCGACATATTGCGCGCCATCTCGTCCGGCCGCGGCCCGCGGCGCGCTTTGATGGCGCTCGGCTATTCCGGCTGGGGCGCCGGCCAGCTGGAAACCGAGATCGCCGAGAATGGCTGGCTGACCTGTCCGGCCACGCCGGAGCTGCTGTTCGACGCCGACATCGAGCGGAAGTACGACCGCATCCTGGCATCGATCGGGATTGATCTGGCGCATTTGAGCCTGGCCGCGGGGCACGCCTGAAGCCTCGCCTTCGCCGACGTTCCGCCGAACCTTCGCGACTAGCCGAAGCCGCCCGCCACTTTCGTCATCCTAGGGTCTGCGCCGCGTCGCTGCGCTCCTTGCTTCGCCCTAGGATGACGAAGGCGCGGTCGCTTCAGCTAATTTTCGGGGTTCATTCCAATGTAACCACGCGCCTGCACGACGCATGCCTCACCCATCACGCCTGCGTCATCGGGTACTGCTCTTTCAACGCCTTCAGCACCTGGTCGCCTGGCATCGGCGCGCCGAACATGAAGCTTTGCACATATTCGCAGCCCATCTGGCGCAATTCCAGCGCATCGCTTTCGTCGGAAATGCCCTCGGCCACCACCGACAGGCCGAGTTCATGCGCCATGTTGACCATGGATTTGAGCAGCACCGCCCGCTTCGGCGTCGCGTCGTCGACGAAGCTCTTGTCGATCTTGATGGTGTCGAAGGGGAAGCGGGTCAGATAGGCGAGCGAGGAATAGCCGGTGCCGAAATCGTCCAGCGACAGGCCGATGCCGAGCTGCTTGAGTTTGGTCAGCACATGCGAGGTCTGCTCTGGATTGTCCATGACCAGCGATTCGGTAAGTTCGAGCCGGAAGCAGCGCGGCTTCAGATTGGCGCGGGCGATGACCGAGCGGACATCGCTGACCAGGTCGCGGCGGATCAGCTGGCGGCTGGACAGATTGACCGACACCGACAGCGGGGTGTCGCCGATCTGCTTTTGCCAGCCGGCGAGGTCTTCGGCCGCCTGCTGCATGGCAAACAGCCCAAGCTGCACGATCAGGCCACAGCTTTCGGCGACCGGAATGAAATCGCCGGGCGGGATCATGCCGCGGCGCGGATGGTCCCAACGCAGCAGCGCTTCGAAGCCGGCAATGCTGCCGTCCTCCAGCCGCACGATCGGCTGGTAGGCAAGGGTGAATTCGCGCCGCTCGATGGCGCGGCGCAGATCGGATTCGAATTGCAGCCGGTCGGTGCCGACGGTGCGGAAGGCCGGCCGGAACGGCTCGATCCTGTCGCCGCCGAAGCGCTTGGCCTGGTGCATGGCAAGCTCGGCGTCCTTGACCATGTCTTCTGCCGAAGTCTGCGCCGAGGTCCAGGTGATCAGGCCAATCGAGGCAGTCAGCACGATCTCGCGCTTGGCGAAGGTGATCGGGTTGTTGATCGCGTGCTTGATGGCGTCTGCCACCGCCGCGATGCGGGAGGGTTCCTGTTCGGAGAGCAGCATCAGGGCGAACTGGTCACCGGCAAAGCGCGACAGCGAATCCTTCGGTTTCAACAGCCGGTGCAAGCGGCGCGCAATGGTGAGCAGGATGGTGTCGCCGGCCGAGATGCCAAGCCCGTCATTGACCTGCTTGAAACGGTCGATGTCGATGACGAAGACGGTGGGGCGCACCTTCTCTTCGGTGCGCGCGATCGAGATGATGGCTTCCAGCCGGTTCATCAGAAGTTCGCGGTTGGGCAGGCCGGTCAGATTGTCGTGAACGGCATCGTGCAGCAGCCTTTCCTCGGACTTTTTCTGCTCGGTAACGTCGACCATGGTGCCGACGCAGCGAATCACTTCGCCATCCGAGCCGATCACCGGCCGCGCCCGAAGCAAGAACCAGTGGTAGTGCCCGTCGGCGCCGCGCAGGCGGAAATTCTGCGAGACCCGGCCGCGCCGATGTTCGAGCACCACGTCGAGCGTGGTGCGGAACGTGTCGCGGTCGTCGGCATGCAGCACCGGCAGCCAGTTGCGGGCCGCACCCCCCAGGCTGTTGGGAGCGAGGCCAAGCTGGATGCTGACGTCGGGCTTGGTGACGACGCGGTCGCGCAGCACGTCCCAGTCCCACACCGTGTCGCCGGAGCCGGCGACGGCCAGCGCCTGGCGCTCGAGATCGGAGAACAGGCCCTGATGCAGCGCGCCGCCGGCAAAGGCATGCTGCATGACGGTGAAGCCGATCAAAAGGATGATCAGGATCAGCCCGCCGCCCAATGCCGGCTGGGCGATGTCGTTGTCGAGCATGCCGGTGATCGCCATCCACGACCCGCACAGCCATAGCAGCACCATCACCCAACTGGGCACCAGCATGATCGCACGGTCGTAACCACGAAGACCCAGCAGGATGATGAGGCCGAGCCCGGTCAGCGCGGTGGCGGCGAAGGACAGCCGGGCAATACCGGCGGCGACGGCCGGATCGATGATGGCCACACCCGCGATCAGCACCAGGCCGAGAATCCAGACCAGCGCGCCATAGCTGAAATGGCCGTGCCACCGGTTGAGGTTGAGATAGGCGAACAGGAACACCACGAAGGTCGCCGCAAGCGCCACCTCCGTTCCCGCCCGCCACATCTGCTCGTTGCCGGGCGATATCTCTATGATCTTGTTTAGAAAGCCGAAATCGACGCAGATATAGGCAAGTACCGCCCACGCAAGTGCGGCTGTCGCCGGAAACATCGAGGTTCCCTTGACGACGAAAAGGATGGTCAGGAAGAGCGCCAGCAATCCGGCGATGCCGATGACGATGCCACGGAACAGCGTATAGGAATTGACCGAGTCCTTGTAGGCTTCCGGCTCCCATAGATAGACCTGCGGCAGCTTCGGCGAGGCGAGTTCGGCGATGAAGGTGATCACCGTTCCCGGGTTCAGCGTCACCCGGAACACGTCGGCGTCGGAGCTTGACTGGCGGTCGAGCGCGAAGCCCTCGCTGGGGGTGATCGCGGCGATGCGGGTGGCGCCGAGATCGGGCCAGAAGATGCCGGAATTCACCAGCCGGAAATGCGGCGCCACGATCAGCCGGTCGAGCTGCTGGTCGGTGGTGTTGGCGAGCGCGAACACCGCCCAGTCGCCGCTCGAGCGCGCGTCATTGGCCTCGACCTCGATGCGCCGCACGATGCCGTCGGGACCGGGCGCGGTCGATACCTGGAAGTTTTCGCCCTGATTGACGTAGATCTGGACGGCGCGCGACAGGTCGAGCGCGACATCGTCGCGGGCAATCTTGATCGGTTCGACGGCGAAGGCCGGGAGCGCCGCGCAAAGCGTGACGACAACCGCCAGAACAAAGGCCAACAGCGACCCGTTTCGCAGGAAATTCGTCAAAAATCAGTCCTTCGTTCCAGCGCCCGGCGGATCGTCCGCGATCCGGGCGTAGAGGTAGTGGTCCTGCCAGATGCCGTTGATCCTGAGGTAGGATCGCAGAAGTCCTTCGCGCCGGAATCCGGCTTTTTCAAGCACGCGGATCGACCGGACATTGTCGGGAATACAGGCAGCTTCGATCCGGTGCAACCTCAGCGTATCGAAGGCGAAGCGGCAGACCACCTTGACCGCGTCGGTCATCAGGCCGCGGCCGCCAAACCGCTCCCCGATCCAGTACCCGACATGGCCGCTTTGCGAGACGCCGTGGCGGATATTGCCGAGCGTAATGCCGCCGGCAAGCTTGCCGCTCGCCTTCTCGAAGATGAAGAAGGCGATGGCTGTCCCCTGCGCATAGTCTTCGCGGTAGCGGCCGATGCGCAGCCGCCAGGCGGTGCGGTCGAGTTCATCGGGCGTCCAGCGCGGCTCCCACGGTTCGAGGAAGGCACGGCTTTCGCCGCGCACCGCCGACCATTCGCGATAGTCGTTGGTGTAGGGCACGCGCAGCATGACCCGGTCGCCTTTCAGTGCCGGCAGGTCACGGCGAAAGAAAGGGAGCGCGAACACCGGCGCTTGAAGGCTTAGACGGCGAGCTTGCGGGCCGTGGTGTGCGTGCCCGCAAGCGAATCGAGAATCGCCTCATAGGGCGCGAGCGTACCCACCGGTCCAACCGCAGTCAGCGTCGGCTTGGTCGAAAACAGCCGGGACGAAAGGTCGGTCAGCCGCTCGACGGTCAGCGCCGACAGCCGTTCCATCAACTCCTCCTTGGCGATCGGCCGGCCGAACAGAAGCAGCTGCCTGGCGATCTGCGAGGCGCGGCTGGCCGGGCTTTCAGCCGACATGATCAGGCCGGCGCGGTATTGCGCGCGGGCGCGGTCGAGCTCTTCCTGAAGGATATTCTCGCCGGCCTTCTGCAGCTCGTCGATAATGACCGGAACCAGTTCGGCAATGTCGCTCTGCCCGGTCGCGGCATGAACGCCGAAGATGCCGGTATCGGAAAAACCCCAGTGGAAGGCATAGACCGAATAGCACAGGCCACGCTTTTCGCGGACCTCCTGGAACAGCCGGGACGACATGCCGCCGCCGAGGATCATCGACAGCACCTGCGAAGCGTAGAAATCGCGCACATGATAGGCTCGGCCTTCGAAGCCGAGCACGATCTGCGCGTCCATCAGGTCGCGATCCTCGCGGAAATCGCCGCCGACATACTGCGCATATTGGGGCATCGTGCTGTCGGACTTGCTGCGGAAACCGCCGAGCTGTTTTTCGACCTCGCGCACGAAATTGTCATGCTTGATGTCGCCGGCCGCGACGATCACCATCTTCTCGGCGCCATATTGGCGCTCGATGAAATCATGCAGCTGTTTGGAGGTGAAGGATTTGACGGTTTCCGGCGTGCCGAGGATCGAGCGGCCGATCGTCTGGTGGCGGAAGGCGGTCTCGGTGAAACGGTCGAAGACGATGTCGTCGGGCGTGTCGTGCGCGGCGCCGATCTCCTGCAGGATCACATGCTGCTCGCGCTCCAGTTCCTCTGGGTCGAATTCGGACTCCTGCAGGATATCGGCAAGGATATCCACCGCCAGCGGCACATCGTCGGACAGCACCCTGGCGTAATAGGACGTCGTCTCGACTGATGTGGCGGCATTGATCTCGCCGCCGACATCCTCGATTTCCGAGGCGATCTCGAAGGCCGTCCGCCTTTTCGTACCCTTGAAGGCCATATGCTCGAGCAGATGGGCCATTCCGTGCTCGTCGTCACGCTCATTGCGGGCGCCGGACTTGACCCAGGCGCCAAGGGCAACGGATTCGAGGCTTGGAAGGGTTTCGGTGGCGACTGTCAGGCCGTTCGACAGACGGCTTACCTCAACACCCATATGGCAAGTACTCCCTAACGCGCTGCCCTTGAGTGGCGGCTCACGTAATCTTCCACCATTTTCAGGTCGGATGGAAGTACCGTGTACTTTTCGTCGGCTGACATCAAGGACCCCAGGCATGCGGGCAGGGCCGGCGACACGCCGCAGGCGGCTTCGACCGCGGCCGGGAACTTGGCCGGGTGCGCCGTGCCCAGCACCACCATCGGCACTGCACCGTCAGCCTTGCCGGCGGCGACATGCACGGCCGCGGCCGTGTGCGGATCGAGCAGATAATTGCTGGATTCGAGCGTTGAACGGATGGTGGCGGCAACCTCGTCCATATCAGCGCGTCCGGCGTCGAATTCGGACCGCACCCGGTCGATTTCTGGGGTTTCGATGGTGAAGGCGCCGGATTGCTTGAGGCCGGCCATGTAACGCCGCACCGTCTCTGCGTTACGGTCGCAGGCCTCGAACAGCAGTCGCTCGAAGTTCGACGATACCTGGATGTCCATCGATGGCGAAGTCGTCGCAAACACACCCTTGGTGCGGTATTCACCGGTCGCGAAAGTGCGCGCCAATATGTCGTTGTCGTTGGTGGCGACGATCAGCCGCTCGATCGGCAGGCCCATCTTCTTGGCGGCGTAACCGGCGAAAATATCGCCGAAATTGCCGGTCGGCACGGTAAAGGAGACCGGCCTGTCCGGCGCGCCGAGCGAAAGCGCCGAGGAAAAATAATAGACGATCTGGGCCATGATGCGGGCCCAGTTGATCGAATTGACGCCCGATAGCGACACGCGATCACGAAAACGATGATCGTTGAACATATCCTTCAGCAGGCCCTGGCAATCGTCGAAATTGCCTTCGATGGCCAGCGCCTGGACGTTGGTGGCCGTCGATGTCGTCATCTGCCGCTGCTGCACCGGCGAGACGCGGCCATGCGGAAACATCACGAAAATGTCAGTTCGGTCGCGGCCGGCGAAGGCATCGATGGCGGCGCCGCCGGTGTCACCCGAGGTCGCGCCGACGATGGTTGCGCGCTGGCCGCGCTCAGTCAGTACATGGTCCATCAGCCGGGCAAGCAGCTGCATGGCAACGTCTTTGAAGGCCAGCGTCGGACCGTGGAAGAGTTCAAGGATGAACGTGTTGGCGCCGGTCTGCACCAGCGGGCAGACGGCCTGGTGGCGGAAGGTGGCATAGGCTTCTCGCACCAGGCGCTCGAAGACGGGTGCGGCGATCTCGCCGCCGAGGAACGGCGTCAGCACGCGGATGGCGAGGTCCGCATAGGGCAGGCCGCGCATGGCGCGGATCTCGGCTGCCGAAAACTGCGGCCATGTCTGCGGCACATAAAGCCCGCCGTCGCGGGCCAGCCCCGCCAGCACCGCGTCGGCAAATCCAAGCACGGGTGCATCCCCGCGGGTACTCACATAGCGCATCGTCAAGGTCCATTGCTGCCGCCGGTTCATCCACGGCAATTGGTTAATTTTCCGAGCCGGCTCAGTCGCATTTTTGCCGTGGCGTTGCTATACGTCACCAACTTTGCGAGAGGGAAGTGCAGTTTCATGGCGTTTCACAAGTTCAACCGTCGCTTTGTCGCGGGTCTGGCGCTCACCGGCTTTATGCTTGCCGCCGCCGGTTGCCAATCGAGCGACAATGGCATCCTCAATCTCGGTTTCGGCAAGAAGACCGACCCGAATGCGCCAATACCGCCGCAGGATCCCAAGGTTCTCGCCAGCCAGTTGCAGGCCTACTGCCCGAAAGTGACGGTGCGCGATGGCACCGCCTACTTCAATACCTACGCCAAGGGCGCGCCGCAGCCGAGAAAGAAAAAGGCTGATGCGGCACAGGATGCCGAGGCCGCTGCCGCCGCGCAGACGGCGCCTGACGGCTCCATCGTCGATCCGAACAAGGATCCGGCCAAGATCATCTACCAGGCCTCGATCAGCGATGTGAGCCGCGATTGCAGCCGTGCCAACGGCCAGTTGACGATGAAGGTTGGGGTTGCCGGCAAGATCGTGCCGGGACCGCTGTTCGCCCCCGGCACCATCACCATGCCGATCCGCATTGCCGTCATGCACGGCCCCGACGTACTTTATTCGCAGATCCACCCCTATCAGATCCAGGTCAGCGATCCCTCGACCGCCACCCAGTTCGTGTTCACCGATCCCAACGTCGTCGTGCCCGAACCCTCCGCCCGGGATTACACTGTCTATGCCGGCTATGACGACACCGCGCCGGCGGCGGCGGACAAGAAGTCCGGCAAGAAAAAGAAGCGCGCTCCGGCGACGAACTAAGCGCCTGGGCGCCGTCGCTGCTGCGACGGTGCCGGTCAACTCTTTGAAAGATCCAAACGATCCGATCGTAATCCTGCAGGCGTGCGCCTGCGGCAGGTCGCGTCTGCGCTTTAATCTCGATCCATTCCGCCAGCGCACTTGACTCATCCATATCCCGGCGGTTATACGTCAATCAATAGCTCGCAGGTTATTGATCCCGATGCCGGACGCCCACGATACTTTGTTCAGAACGCTTGCCGACCCGACTCGGCGGGCCATCTTCGAGCGCTTGTGCCGCCAAGGTGAGCAGACCGTGGGGGCGCTGACGGCGCAGTCCGGGGTCTCGCAACCAGCGGTGTCGAAGCATCTCGGCGTCCTGAAGCTGGCCGGCCTGGTGCGTGACCGCCACGCCGGACGCCAGACCCACTACAGCGCCCAGCCCGCGGCACTTGGCCCGCTGACCGACTGGACAGTTCAAATGACTGGATTCTGGGAGAGCCGCTTCGATGATCTCGAGAGCCTGCTGAAAAGGATGGACCAGTGAGCAATCCCGAGCTGCGCACCGTCGTCGTCGAACGTGAAATATCCTGGCCGGCGGAGAAGATCTGGCGCGCGTTGACGCAGCCGCATCTGATTGAGGAATGGCTCATGAAGAACGATTTCAAGCCTGTCGTCGGCCACAGCTTCAATCTTCGCGGCGACTGGGGCGGCGTGCTCGACTGCGAGGTGCTGGCCATCGAGCAAAACAGGACGCTGTCCTACAGCTGGGATTTTGCGCATGAGGATGCCGCCTACAATCTGACGAGCGTGGTGACGTTCACGCTCACACCCACGAGCTCGGGAACCCATCTGCGCGTCGAGCAGTCGGGCTTCCATCCGAGCCAGAAGCAGGCCTATGGCGGCGCCAGGGCCGGGTGGCAGCAATTCCTCACCAAGCTGGAGCAGGTCCTGGCGAAGCCGGATTGAAGCCTGCCGGTACCATGCCCTGATCGCGGGGCACCGAATGCAAAAAGGAGTAAATCGATGAAGATCAAGCTGACCAGCGTCTATGTGGACAACCAGGACAACGCACTGCGCTTCTACACCGACGTGCTGGGCTTTGCCGTGAAGGCCGACTTCAGCAATGGGCCTTTTCGTTGGCTGACCGTCATCTCACCCGATGAGCCCGAGGGAGCCGAGCTACAGCTGGCGCTCAACGACAACCCGGCCGCCAAGGCCTACCAGCAGGCCATCTTCAAGCAGGGGCAGCCCGCGCTCATGCTGTTCACCGACGACGTCAAGGGTGATTACGAGCGCATCAAGGGACGCGGCGGTGCGTTCGCCATGGCGCCGACAGAAGTGACCGGCTCGACTATCGCCCAGCTCAACGACAGCTGCGGCAATCTCATCCAGATCACCCAACTGGCGCGTTGGTAGGCGCTGGTTTCAAGAGGAAGTTGCAATGAACTTGAGCAAATGGATACGTCAAACCCATCGTTGGCTGTCGATCATCTTCACGCTGACCGTGGCAGCCAATTTCATCACCATGGCGTTCGGGCAACCTCCGGCCTGGGTGGTCTATTCGCCGCTGCTGCCGCTATTCCTGCTGCTGTTCAGCGGCCTCTACATGTTCGTGCTGCCTTACGTCGCGAGATCGCGTGGCGAGCAGGGCGCGCAAGGGTAGGACATGGCCAAGGCGCCGGGAAAATCGAAGGTCGCAAAACCGGCCCCAGACAAGCCGGAAAAGCCGGTCCTGCTTTCGGGCGGCAACCCGCAGATCCCGAAGGCCTATGGGGACGCTCCGGTGCAGGCCTATATTGCTGCCATGCCGGGCTGGAAAAGCGATGTCGGGCGCTGGATCGACGCACTTATCGTCAGCGCCGTCCCCAGCGTCTGCAAGGCGGTGAAGTGGAACTCACCGTTCTATGGCATCGAGGGCGAGGGTTGGTTCCTCAGCCTGCATTGCTTCACCAGATACGTCAAAGTCGCCTTCTTTCGCGGCACGTCGCTCGATCCTGTGCCTCCCGGCGGTTCCAGGCAAAAGGAAGTGCGCTATCTCGACATCCATGAAGGCGAAGAGATCGACGAAGCCCGCTTCGCCTCCTGGGTGAGCCAGGCCAGCCGATTGCCCGGCGAGAAGATGTGAACGGAGGCAGACCATGAAGGTCAGCATGTCGAGCAAGGACGAGGGAGGCGCCTCTGCCTCCGAGCGGATAGATGCCCGAATCCGGGAGCTGGACGATTGGCGGGGCAAGACGTTGGCCAGCCTGCGCAAGACCATCCTCGACGCCGACCCGGAAATCATCGAGGAGTGGAAGTGGATGGGCAGCCCGGTATGGTCACGCGACGGCATGATCGCCGTCGGCAACGCTCACAAGGACAAGGTGAAGCTGACCTTTTCTCACGGCGCCAGCCTGCCGGATCCCGACAGGCTGTTCAACAACGGGCTCAACGGCAAGGTGTGGCGCGCCATCGATGTGGCGGAGGGCGACGAGATCGATGCGGATGCGCTGAAAGCGCTCGTCCGTGCCGCGATTGCCTACAACAGGGCAAAGAAGAAACCGGCCAAGTCGGCCAAAGCCAAGGACTGATCGGTTCAGGCGTCCGACCATTCCGACAGAGCGGCAACCACACTTTTCAGTTCGGCCCAGCGGCGGATGACGGTTTCGGCGCCGGCTTCGGTCAGCACATCGGCATGGCCGGGATAGCTGTGCGCGGCGCCGGTGAAGCCGATCACGCGCATGCCAGCGGCCCTGGCGCCGGTGACGCCGTGCACCGAATCCTCGATGACGAAGGTGTTTGCCGGATCGGCGTTGAGTTGCTGCGCCGCGATCAGGAACACATCCGGCGCGGGCTTGGTTTTCTTGCTTGGTATTTCCAGCGCTGAAAAAATCCGGCCGGCGAAGAACGGCAGCAGGCCCACTTTCTCGAGCATGAACTCGATCCGCTCCAAGCGTGAGTTCGAGCAGACGCAGCGCGGCGCGGTGACCGCGGCGACCGCCTCGCGCACGCCGTCGATGGCGCGCACGTCGCTGCGCAGTTTGCGGTCGACCAGCTCTTCGGCCCGGTCGATCATCGAGGCCTGGAACGGGATGGCGGATTTTTGCTCGACCCGCATCATTATGTCCTTGAAGGTCAGTCCGGCATAGGTTTCGGCGTATTCCTCGGCCGAGATTTCATATCCGGCCAAGGTCAGCAATTCGGCCTCGACGCGGGCTGCGATGATTTCGGAATCGACGAGCACGCCGTCGCAATCGAAGATGACAAGGTCTGGCTGGGGCATGGCAATCCGAACGAGGGAGGGTGATGGAGGCCCGGCAAGGCTCAAGCGGCGCGACATACACCAACGGGCCGNTGGCAATCCGAACGAGGGAGGGTGATGGAGGCCCGGCAAGGCTCAAGCGGCGCGACATACACCAACGGGCCGGGCTGCGCAAATTGACGACGTCAGGGCTGCCTGGACCGTTGCGTCCTTCACCGAATATTTACGCTGATCGGTAACCATAACGGGGAGTAAACAGTAACGCGTGCCTTGGGTGTAAAAATGTCTGCCGTGCGTCTTCTCGCCGACCTCTCCCACGCCCCCCAGCAATCCGAGTGGCTGGACACGATCCTCAAGGGCGATTGTGTCGCCGCGCTCGACCGGCTGCCGGAAAAATCCATCGACGTCATCTTCGCCGATCCGCCTTACAATCTGCAACTCGACGGCGATTTGCACCGGCCCGACCAGTCCAAGGTCGACGCCGTCGACGACGACTGGGACCAGTTCGAGAGCTTCGAGGCCTATGACGCCTTCACCCGCGCCTGGCTCCTGGCGGCGCGCCGCGTGCTGAAGCCCAATGGCACCATCTGGGTCATCGGCTCCTATCACAACATCTTCCGCGTCGGCGCCAAGATGCAGGATCTCGGCTTCTGGATTCTCAACGATGTCGTCTGGCGCAAGACCAACCCAATGCCGAATTTCCGCGGTCGCCGCTTCCAGAACGCGCATGAGACCATGATCTGGGCCTCGCGCGACCAGAAGGGCAAGGGCTATACCTTCAATTACGAAGCCATGAAGGCATCGAACGACGACATCCAGATGCGCTCCGACTGGCTGTTCCCGATCTGCACTGGCGGCGAGCGGCTGAAGAACGACAATGGCGACAAGCTGCATCCGACGCAAAAGCCGGAAGCGCTGCTCGCCCGCATCATGATGGCCTCGACCAAGCCGGGCGACATCGTGCTCGACCCGTTTTTCGGCTCCGGCACCACCGGCGCCGTGGCCAAGCGGCTTGGCCGTCACTTCGTCGGCATCGAGCGCGAGCAGGCCTATATCGACGCCGCCAATGAGCGCATCGATGCCGTGCGGCCGCTGGAAACCGCCGATCTCACCGTGCTCACCGGCAAGCGCGCCGAGCCGCGCGTCGCCTTTGTCAGCCTCATCGATACCGGGCTTATGCAGCCCGGCGCCACGCTTTACGATGCCAAGAAGCGCTGGTCGGCCAAGGTACGCGCCGACGGCACGGTGGCGATCGGCGACAGCGCCGGCTCGATCCACAAGATCGGCGCCGAAGTGCAGGGCCTGGACGCCTGCAACGGCTGGACCTTCTGGCACTATGAGCGCTCGGGCGGCCTGACCCCGATCGACGAACTGCGCCGCATCGCCAGGCTCGGCATGGAACGGGCAGGGGCCTGACGCTACCACATAAAGGTCGGCGCCCTACGGCGCCCCCCTCTGGCCTGCCGGCCATCTCCCCCACGAGGGGGGAGATCGCGCGCTTCATTGTTTTCGCCAACCTTCAACGTTGTAAGAAAGAGCCGTCGGCGAGGCTGCCAATCTCCCCCCTCGTGGGGGAGATGCCCGGCAGGGCAGAGGGGGGCGCCATAAAGCGCTACCTCGACCCCTCTGCGTAGCTCAGGTCGCGATGCCATACCGCTCAAGGTCCGCCTTGAGCGTTTTTGCATCTGTGAACAGCACAGCATTCCAGCCAGCCGCCCTGGCTCCGTCGACATTCCTGGGGCTGTCGTCGATGAACAGCGTGGCGGAGGGCTCCAGGCCGAACGCGACCACGTGATGGTCGTAGATGGCGCGGTCGGGCTTGATCTCACGGATATCGGCCGACACGGTCACGCCGCGCGGGCGGCTAAGGAAATCGAAGCGCAGTCTTGCCTCGGCAAGCGTGTCGGCGGCGAAGTTCGTCAGCATGGTCACGTCGCGGCCGCTCTCGATCAGGCCGAGCATGATGGCGACGCTGTCCTCATAGGCATGCGGCACCATGTCGTTCCAATAGCGCCGGAAATTGCGAATGTTTTCAGCATGATCCGGGTAATCCGCGATCAGCAGCGCTTCCGCCTCTTCCCACGTCCGGCCACGATCCTGCTCGATGTTCCAGTCATGCGTGCAGACATTGTCGAAGAACCACTTGCGCTCTTCGGCATCGGGAATGAGGCGGCTGAACGGAATGTTCGGATCGTAGTGGAGCAAGACGCGGCCGATGTCGAACACGATATGGCGGATTTCAGTCATTTCTGGCCTTTCAAAGCGAATGCTAGTCAATTGGGCGGTGTTTTTTGGTTGCGCCCGGTATCGCTGCTTCGATGACCTTTTTCATGACGGTCGGCAGCGCTTCTCCGGAAATGTCATGGGCCAGCGACCAGAAATGCCCTTCCGGCGCATCACTTTTCACTTGAGCGTGAAAAACTTCGAGCTCGAGCGCGAAATGGGTGAAGACATGCGCGATCTCTCCAGCGCGCCGCCAGTCGGCAGGGAAGGGCGCTGCCTCCGAAGTGGTTGCACCGTCGATCCGCGCTGTCCAACCTGTGGTCGGCACCTCGGTCATGCCGCCGAGCAGGCCCTTGTCAGGCCGCTTGCGCAACAGGATGGCGCCGTCGCCGCGCTCGGCGACGAAGGCGGCACCCCGCCTGAGTGGTTTGTCGACCTTGGGCAGGCGGACCGGAAAGCGCTCGGGGTCGCCGGACAGGATGGCGCTGCAATCCTCGCGCACCGGGCACAGCATGCAGCGCGGCCGTCTTGGCGTGCAGATCGTGGCGCCAAGGTCCATCATTGCCTGGGCGAAGTCGCCCGGCCTTGTCTGCGGAACCAGTCTTGCGACGAGCGCGCGGATTTCAGGCTTTGCCTCGCTGAGCCGCGTTGCGATCGAATAGAGCCGCGAGATGACACGTTCGACATTGCCGTCGACGACCGCCGCCGGACGGTCGAAGGCGATCGCCGCGATCGCCGCCGCCGTATAGGCGCCGATCCCCGGCAATTCCCTCAATCCCGTTTCGTTGTCGGGAAAACGGCCGCCCTGGCTCGCAACCAGATCGGCGCAGGCCTTGAGGTTGCGCGCCCGTGAATAATAGCCGAGCCCGGCCCAGGCCTTCATCACATCCTCGGCCGGCGCAGCCGCCAGCGCCTTCACATCAGGCCATTTCTCGACAAAGGCGCGAAAATAGGATTTTACCGCTTCGACCGTGGTCTGCTGCAGCATCACTTCCGAAAGCCAGATGCGATAGGGGTCCGGCCGTGCACCGCCGGCCGCGGCGTGCGGCGTGATCCGCCACGGCAGTTCGCGATGGTGCGCGTCGTACCAGGCAAGCAGACGCGCGGCGATCTCTCCCGATAGAGTTGGTCCGGATGCGGCCTTG
Source organism: Mesorhizobium sp. LSJC285A00 (assembly GCF_000503155.1). Classification (NCBI taxonomy): domain Bacteria; kingdom Pseudomonadati; phylum Pseudomonadota; class Alphaproteobacteria; order Hyphomicrobiales; family Phyllobacteriaceae; genus Mesorhizobium; species Mesorhizobium sp. LSJC285A00. The sequence continues at coordinate 3,461 of NZ_AYVK01000005.1, read as the reverse complement.
CGGGTCTGTTCGTGCAGTGCCATTGATCGCGGGCTGGCTCTAGGCTGGTGAGGAGCGTGGCTGGAGAACGTACATGGCAGGGAGAACGCCTTACGGCAATCCCGTTCCGGTGAGCGATCTCGCGACCGCGATCCTCGACCCCGTGCTGCGCAAGCGGGCCGGCATTTCGATCGGGCTGGTGCAGTCATGGGAAGAGATCGCCGGCCCCAGGCTCGCCGGCCATTCGCGCCCCGAAAAAATCCAGTGGCCGCGCCGCATGCATGAGGACGATCCGTTCGAGCCGGCGGTGCTGGTCATCGCCTGCGAGGGCATGGCCGCGCTGCACCTACAGCACGAGACCGGCGAGATCATCAACCGCGTCAATGCCTTTCTCGGCTTCAACGCGATCGGCAGGATCCGGATCGTGCAAAAGCCGGTGCTGAGGGACAAAGCCCGGCCGAAACCGACGCCGAGAGCACTGACTTCTGTCGAAAAGGCCAAATTGTCCGATACCGTCGGCAAGATCGAGGATGAAGGCTTGCGCGCCTCGCTGGAGCGTCTTGGCGCCACAATTCTTGGCCAAAGGAAGCGGCCAAGGTAATCAACCGGTAATCAGTCGGTCATGAACGCGTCATCTATCTCGCGCATTCGTGATCCTGCATGTAGAGTTTGGCGATTGGAATGGGGACGGCGATGCCTTAATTCCCGCCAACTCTCGCCTTTTCTAGCCTTTGCGTTGCAAAATCAAACCACAGTCAGGTGATTCGCATGAACCGTAGCTTGTCCCGCAGAAACCTCCTGTCTTCGCTGGCCGTCATTCCGGCAGTGGCTATGCTCGCCGCATGCAGCGATTCAGGCGAGGATGCCAAAGCAGCGGATGTGAAGCCTGCGGCTCCCGCGGTGCCTGCTTCGACGCCTGCCACTCCGGCCGCCGTCAAGGTCCCGGAGTCTTCCGGCAATGTCGACATGGCCGAACTGCTGAAGCCCGGCGCTTTGCCCGACAAGCAGCTCGGCAAGGATGACGCCAAGGTCACCATCGTCGAATATGCTTCGATGACCTGCCCGCATTGTGCGCATTTCGCGGCGACCACCTTCCCTGAGTTGAAGACCAAATACATCGACACCGGCAAGGCGCGTTACATCCTGCGCGAATTCCCGTTCGATCCGAGCGCCGAGGCCGGTTTCATGCTGGCGCGCTGTTCGAAGGACAATTATTTCCCGATGGTCGACGTGCTGTTCAAGCAGCAGGCCAACTGGGTCGGCGTCAACAATACCAAGGATGCGCTGCTGCAGATCTCCAAGCTCGCCGGTTTTACACAGGAGTCCTTCGAGGCCTGCTTGACGGACCAGAAACTTCTGGACGATGTGAGATCGGTCCAGAAGCGCGGCGCCGATGAATTCAAGGTCGACTCGACACCGACCTTCTTCATCAACGGGAAAACCTACAAAGGTGCGATGTCGATTGAGGAAATATCGGCCATCATCGACCCTCTGCTCTGACGTCCAGGCGGCGCCGGAGCGACTGCGCTTCGGCGTCAGCGCACCTTTGTGCCTTCCAGGCAGGCGCGAATGAAGTTTTCGCGCCTTCGCCTCCTCGGCTTCAAGTCCTTCGTCGAACCCGGCGAGTTCGTCATCGAACGCGGCCTGACCGGCATTGTCGGGCCGAATGGCTGCGGCAAGTCGAACCTTGTCGAGGCGATGCGCTGGGTGATGGGCGAAAGCTCATACAAGAACATGCGCGCGTCCGGCATGGACGACGTGATCTTTTCCGGCTCGGGAACGCGCCCGGCCCGCAACACCGCCGAAGTCACGCTGTTCCTCGACAATAGCGACCGGACCGCGCCCGCCGCCTTCAACGACGCCGATGAATTGCAAGTGTCGCGCCGCATCGAGCGCGAAGCCGGCTCGCTCTACCGCATCAACGGCAAGGAAGCCCGCGCCAAGGACGTGCAGCTTCTGTTCGCCGACCAGTCGACCGGCGCGCGCTCGCCATCCATGGTCGGACAGGGCCGCATCGGCGAACTGATCCAGGCCAAGCCGCAGGCGCGCCGCGCGCTGCTCGAAGAAGCCGCCGGCATTTCCGGCCTGCACACGCGCCGTCACGAGGCCGAGCTTCGGCTTAAGGCGGCCGAACAAAATCTGGAACGGCTGGACGATGTCGTCGGCGAACTGGAGAGCCAGATCGAAAGCCTTAAGCGCCAGGCGCGCCAGGCATCGCGCTTCAAGAACCTGTCGGCCGATATCCGCAAGGCGGAAGCCACGCTCTTGCATCTGCGCTGGACGCTGGCCAAGATCCAGGAGGGCGATGCGCGGTCGGCGCTGGCGGTTGCCACAGCTCTGGTCGGCGACCGCGCCGCCGCCCAGATGGCTGCCGCCCGGGAGCAAGGCATCGGCGCCCACCGGCTGCCGGATCTGCGTGACGCCGAGGCCGCGGCTGCCGCCGCCTNGACGCCGAGGCCGCGGCTGCCGCCGCCTTCCAGCGGCTGTCGATCGCCAAGGCGCAGATCGAGGAGGAGGCAGGCCGCATCCGCGCCCGCCAGGCCGAACTCGAGCGCCGGCTGCAGCAGCTCGACGGCGACATCGCCCGCGAAGAGCGCATGGTGCGCGACAATGCCGACATCCTCGAGCGCCTGCGCGAGGAAGAAGCGACACTCAACTCCGAAAATGCCGGTGCCGCCGAACGCGAAGCCACCACGCGCGCCGCTTTCGAGCAGGCCGGCGCAACGCTTGTCACAAGCGAAGCAAAGCTCGCCACGCTAACCGCCGAACGCGCAGAGGCCGCCGCCTCGCGCAACCAGATCGAGCGCACGCTGCGCGACACCGCCGAACGCCGCGATCGCTTTGCCCGCCAGCTGGCCGATGTCGACCGCGAGCTATCGGAGATCGTCTCGAAAGTCGCCGGCCTGCCCGATCCCGCCGAGAAGCGCGCTTTGGTCGAGGACGCGCTCGCCCGGTTGGAGGAAGCCGAGGCCGGCGCCATTGCTGCCGAACAGGCTGTCGCCGAGGCGCGCGCCACCGAGAGTGCCGCCCGTCCGCCGCTGCAGGACGCCAGGGCCGAACTCGCCGGCATCGAGACCGAAGCCCGCACGCTGGCCAAGATCCTCAATGCCGCCAGCGGCGATCTTTTCCCGTCGGTACTGGAGCAACTCAGCGTCGAACGCGGCTATGAGACGGCCCTCGGTGCTGCGCTTGGCGAGGATCTCGACGTGCCGCTCGACCGCAGCGCGCCGGTGCATTGGGGCGAAAGCCAGGTTCAACCAGGCGATGCGGCTTTGCCGGAAGGCCTCAAGAGCCTCGCCAGCGTGGTGCGCGCGCCTTCGCAGCTTGGCCGCCGGTTGGCGCAGATCGGCATCGTCGATGCGGCGGACGGCAAACGCCTGCAGACGCTGCTTGCCCCCGGCCAGCGGCTGGTCAGCCGTGACGGCGCGCTGTGGCGTTGGGATGGCTTGACCGCCAGCGCCGATGCACCGACCGCGGCGGCG